>NZ_VMMW01000026.1:0-15756 GCF_013277425.1 Streptococcus sp. 79 | reverse complement strand
AGCCCAGTACGGGTCATATCTGCGGGTTTGGCGGAATTGGCAGACGCACCAGATTTAGGATCTGGCGCTTAACGGCGTGGGGGTTCAAGTCCCTTAACCCGCATTGAGATATAATAGATGAGCCGGCTTAGCTCAGTTGGTAGAGCATCTGATTTGTAATCAGAGGGTCGCGTGTTCAAGTCATGTAGCCGGCATTTTTAGATAGAAGAAAATAGTGCGAACGTAGTTCAGTGGTAGAACACCACCTTGCCAAGGTGGGGGTCGCGGGTTCGAATCCCGTCGTTCGCTTAGAGAGGCCGGGGTGGCGGAACTGGCAGACGCACAGGACTTAAAATCCTGCGATTGGTAACGATCGTACCGGTTCGATTCCGGTCTTCGGCATAATATAATGAGCACCCTTAGCTCAACTGGATAGAGTACCTGACTACGAATCAGGCGGTTAGAGGTTCGACTCCTCTAGGGTGCATTTTTCTATTTAACTCGGGAAGTAGCTCAGCTTGGTAGAGTACTTGGTTTGGGACCAAGGTGTCGCAGGTTCGAATCCTGTCTTCCCGATTCATTACAGAGATATGTGAGTGTGTATTTTTAAAACTAGATATTATATACATTAAGAGAGAATCAGTTTGGTTCTCTTTTTTTGATTTTCAGTAATTCATTTTGGCAGCGTATACTTTTTGTCTCCAGTCTTTTCAATAAATACCGTAGTTTAGGTAACCACATTGAAATTTAACAGATTTTATATTAAATTGAATTTGGAATAGTATAACATCTCTTCTAAAATATTGTTATAAATTGATTTGGATTCCAAAATTAAATTGTTCGATTCTTATTTCATTTTATTATATAACTCTTATAAATTTAGCCTCCTATAAATTTTTAAGAAAGCAATAGAAGGGTTTTGTTCAACGTATAATATATGTGTTTGCCTGATAAAAATTTCTACTTTTTTTGATTTTAAATAAGTATTAGTTTACATTATGGTGTGAATTGGGTTTGATATCTCTTTTGAGGAAGTTGCCTTAGATTTTTCTAATTGTGTTTTATTGTATAGTGTATCTTGCTTGTTTTGAACATAATTTTTTATGACATTTGTCATATTTTCTAGTGACAGAAGCTTCTATCTCCTCTGATTTCAAAAGACTATAATTGTAGTATCAAATGGAGGAAGAAGAGATAAGAAATAAAATGATTATCGCTGTAAGTCTAGTAGCAGCAGGAGTTATGACCTATCTCATGTTTTCGGGATTGGATGAGGATTTCTATCATTTTCCTTGGGAGGTCTTTGCTGGATTTGGAATGATGTCAAGGTTTGAAATTAGTCTCAGATGTGAAAAAGGAGTTTGAGGAATGAAAAAAGCGATTATCTATCTCTTTATTGGTCTGTCACTCTTGGTATGGTTGGTAGAAATGTTTACAGGTTGGTTTGATCAAGACTTCCTTTACCAATTCATCCGTGGTGCTTGGGGTTTTGGATTTATGATTTTCGTCGTTTTCCCTATGGGAATGGAGTGATTGAAAGGAGAATATTATGAACATGATTAAGGTACAAGGCTTACATAAAAACATCAAGGGTAAGGCTATTTTGAAGGATATTTCCTTTGAGATAGCTGAAGGTGAATGTGTTGCCATGATTGGGCCAAACGGAGCAGGAAAGACCACACTCTTGGACTGTTTGCTCGGAGATAAATTGGTCTCCAGCGGTCAAGTATCTATTAAAGGTTTACCAGTGACGAGTTCAAAGTTAGACTATACTAGGGCTTACCTCCCTCAAGAAAATGTAATCGTTCAGAAATTAAAAGTTAAAGAGTTGATTGCTTTCTTTCAAAAAATTTATCCAAATTCCTTGAGTAACCAGGAAATCAATCAACTATTGCAGTTTGATCAGCAACAGAAAGAGCAATTCGCAGAAAAATTGTCAGGCGGGCAAAAGCGTCTCTTCTCTTTTGTCTTGACCTTGATTGGGCGACCAAAGCTTGTCTTTTTAGATGAACCAACTGCTGCCATGGATACTTCAACTCGTCAACGCTTTTGGGAAATTGTTCAGGAGCTAAAAGCGCAGGGAGTCACCATTCTCTATTCGTCCCATTATATTGAGGAAGTGGAACACACCGCAGACCGCATTTTGCTCTTAAATAAGGGAGAGTTGATTCGCGATACAACACCACTAGCCATGCGTAGCGAGGAAATAGAAAAGCACTTTATCCTTCCTATATCTTATAAGGAAGTCGTTGAGCAGTCTAACTTGGTTGAAAAATGGACTCAAAAACAAGATGCTCTGCAAGTAGTCACACGAGAAGCAGATGCTTTCTGGGAACTGTTAGTTCAAGCAGGATGTAGCATACAAGAAATTGAAGTTAATAATCGTAGTTTGCTGGATACAATCTTTGAAGAAACGCAAAAAGGAGATGACTAAGATGAAACGATGGATGGCACTAAACAAGATAGAATTTCTATTGACCAAACGGCAATCAGTCTATTATTTATTATCAGTAGGGATGCCGACAGCTTTCTATTTATTCTTTTCTGGCATGTACCAGGAGACACCAGGTGGACCAGCGAATTTTATGCGTGATTACCTCATCTCCATGACGGCTTTTTCCATGATGTCGACAGCTATCTTTTCATTACCAGCTGTCTTACATACCGATAAGATCAACAACTGGCAGAAAACATTACGTCATAGTCCTGTAAATATGGTAGAATATTATCTATCAAAGATAACAAGTATGCTGGTTGATTATTTGGTTTCAATCTTGGTGGTTTTCTCAGTTGGGCATTTTGTAAGAGGTGTGGATATGCCTTTAGCAAGCTGGGTTGGAGCTGCGATTTTGCTGATTATGGGAAGTATTGCTTTTGTAGCGCTTGGCTTGGCCTTGACTCTCTTACCAACTAGTCAGCTGATGTCTGTCGTGGGCAATCTTCTTTACCTTGGCTTGGCTGTTTTAGGTGGGCTCTGGATGCCTATCTCTTTATTTCCAGACTGGATGCAAGCAGTCGGTAAGTGTCTCCCGACCTATCAGTTGATGGAGTTGCTCAAGACCTTCTTAAACAAGGGTGGCATCAATCTATCAGCCACAGTTTATTTACTTGTTTTTTCAGCAGTTTTATTTGGTTTGACTATTTACCTTCAAGGTCATAAGGAGAATGCTTAATGCTTGAAAGACTGAAAAGCATACACTATATGTTTTGGGCCAGTTTGATTTTTATGCTTTTTCCCATCCTACCTGTAGTGATTGGGGAGCTTCCTGCTTGGCATTTATTGGTTGATATTCTATTTGTAGTGACGTATTTGGGTGTTTTAATAACTAAGAACCAGCGCCTATCTTGGCTTTTCTGGGGGATCATGCTGGTCTATGTAGCTGGGAATACTGTCTTAGTTCATGGCAACTATGTCTGGTTCTTCTTTTTCCTTGCCAATCTCTTGATTTATCATTTTAGAGTGCGTAGTTTAAAGTCTTTACATGTATGGACATTTTTCCTTGCTCAAGTCCTTGTTGTGGGGCGACTTTTGATTATTCAGAGAATCGAAGTTGAGTTTCTAGTCTATATGCTTGGAATTCTTACTTTTGTCGATTTGATGACTTTGGGCTCGGTTCGGATTCGCCTTATCGAGGATTTGAAAGAAGCTCAGGTCAAGCAAAATGCCCAGATAAATCTATTGCTTGCTGAAAATGAACGCAGTCGTATCGGTCAGGATTTGCATGATAGTCTGGGACATACTTTTGCTATGCTGAGTGTCAAGACAGATTTAGCCTTGCAGTTGTTTCAGATGGAGGCTTATCCACAGGTGGAAAAGGAATTAAAAGAAATTCACCAGATCAGTAAGGATTCCATGAATGAAGTGCGAACCATTGTGGAAAATCTTAAGTCTAGAACTTTGACATCCGAACTAGAGACTGTGAAAAAGATGTTAGAAATTGCTGGAATTGAGGTGGAAATAGCTAATCAACTAGATACAGCTAGCTTAACTCAGGAATTGGAGTCAACGGCTTCCATGATTTTGCTTGAATTAGTGACCAATATCATCAAACATGCTAAAGCGTCTAAGGTCTACTTAAGATTAGAACGGACAGAGAAGGAACTCATTCTAATAGTGAGAGATGATGGCTGTGGCTTTACTTCTATAAAGGGGGGTGACCTCCATACAGTCCGAGAACGTGTCCTTCCATTTTCGGGAGAGGTAAAGGTGATTAGTCAGAAACATCCAACGGAAGTGCAAGTTCGACTACCTTATAAGGAGAGAAAATAGATGAAAGTATTAGTCGCAGAAGATCAAAGTATGTTGCGAGATGCTATGTGCCAGTTGCTTGCCTTTCAAGCAGATGTAGAGTCTGTCCTCCAAGCCAAGAATGGGCAGGAAGCAATTCAACTATTAGAAAAGGAGTCTGTAGATATCGCCATCCTTGACGTAGAAATGCCTGTTAAGACAGGTCTCGAGGTTTTGGAGTGGATACGATCAGAAAAGCTAGAAACAAAGGTGGTTGTGGTGACGACCTTCAAGCGTGCTGGGTATTTTGAACGTGCGGTCAAGGCTGGAGTGGATGCTTATGTATTAAAGGAACGAAGCGTTGCAGACCTCATGCAAACCTTGCACACCGTCCTCGAAGGACGCAAGGAGTATTCACCTGAATTGATGGAAGTGGTGATGACGCATCCCAATCCATTAACAGAACAAGAAATCGCAGTCTTAAAGGGAATTGCTCAGGGTTTCTCTAACCAAGAAATTGCAGATAAACTTTATCTATCCAACGGAACAGTCCGAAACTATGTCACCAATATTCTTTCGAAACTAGATGCAGGTAATCGAACAGAGGCAGCTAATATCGCGAAAGAATCTGGTTGGTTGTGATACTATCATAACGCGAAAACCATTATGTGTTAAAATTAAAATTATTCAATCAAACAATTTGTAACTTGAGGGGGCTTAGTTTCCTCCTTTTTGTTTCGTCTAAGGTGGTAGCAAGGAGCTAAACCTAGGCTTTCTATGAAATTTTTTCAATCAATCCTCAAAAAACACTTGAAAGTGTTTACAATTAGTGATAGAATGGAATAAGTAAAAATATGAAAACGAAATTTTCACATCTTCACTTTTGTAAGTAGATATAGAGCTTTAATCGGTGCCTCTACTTGTAAAAGAATGTGTGGGATAGAAAGGACAGGAAAAGGAATGAATGCAGATGATACAGTAACCATTTATGATGTCGCTCGTGAAGCAGGTGTTTCCATGGCGACGGTCAGCCGTGTGGTTAATGGCAATAAAAATGTAAAAGAGAATACCCGTAAAAAAGTGTTAGAGGTAATTGATCGTTTGGATTATCGTCCAAATGCAGTTGCGCGTGGTCTTGCAAGTAAAAAGACAACCACTGTCGGTGTCGTGATTCCAAATATTACCAATGGTTATTTTTCGAGTTTGGCTAAGGGGATTGATGATATTGCAGAAATGTACAAGTACAATATTGTCCTAGCTAATAGCGATGAAGATAACGAGAAAGAAGTTTCTGTTGTCAATACCCTCTTTTCAAAGCAGGTAGATGGCATTATCTTTATGGGGTATCACTTGACAGATAAAATTCGCTCAGAATTTTCGCGTTCACGTACTCCGATTGTTCTCGCAGGAACTGTGGATGTAGAGCATCAGCTTCCAAGTGTCAATATTGACTACAAACAAGCTACGATTGATGCAGTGACCTACCTCGCTAAAGAAAATGAGCGCATTGCTTTTGTCAGTGGTCCACTAGTGGATGACATCAATGGTAAGGTTCGTTTGGTTGGTTACAAGGAAGCTTTGAAAAAAGCAGATATTCCTTATAGCGAAGGCTTGGTATTTGAATCTAAATACACTTATGAAGATGGCTATGCCTTGGCAGAGCGCTTGATTTCATCAAATGCAACTGCAGCAATTGTAACAGGTGATGAGTTGGCGGCAGGTGTCTTGAACGGTTTGGCTGATAAGGGTGTTTCTGTACCAGAAGAATTTGAGATCATTGCCAGTGATGATTCGCAAGTCTCTCGCTTTACCCGTCCAAACTTGACAACTATTGCCCAACCTCTTTATGACCTTGGTGCCATTAGTATGCGTATGTTGACTAAGATTATGCACAAGGAAGTGTTGGAAGAACGTGAAGTTCTATTATCTCATGGATTAACAGAACGACGTTCAACACGAAAACGGAAATAGAAAAAATCAGGGAATCGAGAAGATTTCCTGATTTTGTGCTCTTAAACAAGAGATGTTGACTTAATAAATACCATAGAGCGGACTAGGCGGCTGGTTAAAGGCTGCGCAACACACTGCTTTGAGCTTGTAGATGAAACTGATGAAGTCAGCTCAAGTCCCTGCTTTGAGCTTGTAGATGGAAGCTGACGTGGTTTGAAGAGATTTTTCAAGAGTCTTAGCCTTCCATATAGTCTTTCAAAGGCTGTCCTGTTAGTCCGGCATTAAGGGCGATGAGGAGTTTCAAGCGGGCTTTTTGGGCGTTGAGTTCTTTAATAAAGAAGACACCAGATTTTTGTAATTGCACGCCCCCACCCTGGTAGGCATAAACAGGTTCTGCTATACCGTTAAAGCATCGTGATACCAGAGCGACTGGGATTCCTTTTTGCAGAAGGTTTTCTAATTTTTGAGCCGTTTCTTTGGGAATATTACCAGCTCCGAAGGCTTGGATAATCAAACCGTCCAAGTGTTCTAAATCCAGCATATCAATCAGCTCATCTGTCATACCAGCATAAGCCGAGATGATAGGGACTAAACCTTGTATGTGATCAAGGTCAAAGCGAACACGAGGTTCAGCTGTTTTGAAGTAGAGGATTTCCTGTTTCATGATGAGACCGAGGGGGCCATGTGTTGGAGTCTGGAAGGTGCTGACATTAGTCGTATGTGTTTTGGTGACATACTTGGCAGCGTGGATTTCATCGTTCATAACGACCAAAACTCCTTTGTCAGCAGCCTTGTCATCGCTAGCTACCCGCAAAGCACTTAGGTAATTATAAACACCATCACTACCGAGTTCATTGGAGCTTCGCATGGCTCCTGTTAGAACGATGGGCATGTGGGGAATTTTCATGGTATCAAGGAAATAGGCTGTTTCCTCTAAAGTATCGGTTCCGTGTGTGATCACCACCCCATCGTAATTATCTGCTTCCTCTTTGATTTTTTGGTAGAGAGCCAGCATATGTTTGGGTTTGATATGGGGGCTTGGCAGATTAAAAAAGTCCAAGGCATGAACTTGGATTCCTTCAAGTGGGTTGGATACATGATTCATAGGATTATCTGAACTGGTCACAACAGCGCCAGAAGCATCGGCCTGCATGGAAATAGTCCCACCCGTATGTAAAACAAGGATTTTCTTAGGCATGATTTACTTACTCTTTCTGAAATGTGGTATAATCATTGTATCACAAAAGGGGAGATTGGGATAGGATGGAAGTCAAAGCTGTTTTTTTTGATATCGATGGAACACTAGTCAACAATCGCAAGAGTGTTTTGAAATCCACTAGGGACGCGATTAAGATTGTTAAAGAACAAGGGGTGCTTGTCGGTGTAGCGACAGGACGAGGACCTTTTTTTGTTAAGGAATTGATGGACGATTTGGACCTGGATTTTGCGGTAACCTATAATGGCCAGTACATCTTTAGTAAAGACAGAGTCTTGTTCACGAGCCCTATTTCCAAGTTGCACTTGCGCCATCTAATTAGCTATGCTAAAAAAGAGGGCAAGGAGATTGCCCTAGGGACCAAGGATGCCATGTTGGGTTCCAAAATCATGTCTTTTGGTTTGGGTTCTTTTTCCCAACGAATCAGTCGCTTCGTTCCCTCTGTTTTAACTCGGACGGTGAGTCATTCCTTTAATCGCATGGTCAGTAAGGTTGTTCCCCAAAAGGAAGAAGACCTGCTTCATCTGATGAATCAGCCTATCTACCAAGTTTTGATGCTGATGACGCCAGAAGAATCTGAGAAGGCGGCAGCTGATTTTGAAGACTTGAAATTGACACGTAGCAATCCTTTTGCTGCGGATGTCATCAATCAAGGAAACTCTAAATTGGAAGGCATTCGACTAGTCGGGAAAGAATATGGCTTTGACCTCAACCAAGTCATGGCCTTTGGTGACTCAGATAACGATCTTGAAATGCTGGCGGGTGTCGGTATGTCTGTGGCTATGGGAAATGGTAGTAGCAGTGTCAAGGAAGTTGCCAAGCACATTACCACCAGCAATCAACAAGACGGAATCCACAAGGCCTTGGAACATTTTGGTGTTTTGGCTTCAGAAAAAGTCTTTGTCAGCCGTGACTATCATTTCAATAAGGTCAAGACCTTCCACCATATGATGGATGAACGGACTCAAGAAGAACCTCGAGCTTGGGATTTAGAAGGTGCAACCCATAGGGCTGGCTTTAAAATAGAAGAATTGGTGGAGTTTGTTCGAGCAGCCAGTCCTTCTGAAGAGGACTTTGGTCAAGCTCTATCGCAACTTCATCAGGCTCTTGATAAGGCGGCAGATAAAGTAGCCAAGAAGACGCCTGCCCAGCAAGATTTGATAGGGCAAGTGGATGCCTTGATTGACACGCTTTACTTTACCTACGGTAGTTTTGTCTTGATGGGGGTGGATCCAGAACGTATTTTTGATATTGTCCACCAGGCCAATATGGGGAAAATTTTTCCAGATGGCAAGGCTCATTTTGATTCAGTGACCCACAAAATCTTAAAACCAGATAATTGGGAAGAAAAATATGCTCCAGAACCTGCTATTAAAAAGGAACTGCAGCGCCAGCTCAAGGCTTATGAGCGTCATAAAGAGAGAAATAATACTCAATGAAAATCAAAGAGCAAACTAGGAAGCTAGCCGCAGGTTGCTCAAAGCACTGCTTTAAGGTTGTGGATAGAACTGACGAAGTCAGCTCAAAACATGTTTTTGAGGTTGCAGATGGAAGCTGACGTGGTTTGAAGAGATTTTCGAAGAGTATAAACAGTAAACAAAAAGGAGCTGGGGGCTCCTTTTTATTTACGATTATAAGGTTTTCTCTTGTTCTCTCACCACCAGCAAATCGACCTTAGCATGGCGGAGGATGTATTCAGATGAAGAGCCGACCAAGAGGCGTTCAAAGGCGTTGAGACCGGTTGCGCCAAGGAGGATGAGGTCCACTTCCTCAGCATCGGGAATAGTACGTGCCAGTAGGGTCTTTGGATTTCCCATTTCAATGACGATATGAACATCGGCCACACCAGCATCTTTAGCACGTTTTTCGTACTCTTTCATCAGACTTCCAGCGTCGACTTGGAGTTGTTCGTAAACTTCAGCATCAAAGGTGGATACGCTTTGGAGAGCGCGTGTGTCAATGACATGGGCGATGGTGAGTTTAGCGTCGTTTCGTAGAGCAGAATGAACTCCCTTGACAAAAGCCAAGTCTGCTTCCTTAGAACCATCGATTGCGACCATGATATTTTGGTAACGTTGTGCCATAATGAAACCTCCTGAAATTTTCTTACTATCATTGTAAACCTTTTCACTATAGAAGTAAAGCAAAAAAAGTATTTTTCAAAAAATGGTAGCGCTCGACATATACATGTATATATGTTAAAATATATAAAAAAGAGTGAGAGTGAAGATAGAATAGATTGGAGAGGAGTGGTTATGAAAAACTCTTTTCAAGAATCAAAAAAAATAAATTTCCTTTATTATGGAATCATCTTAGCTTCGGTCTTGGTAGAAGTGATCATGATCTGGCAATTAGATAGGTTGATTCCGCTTCTTTATCCAGGTTTTGTTGGCTTTTTAGTCTTTCATTTACTCTACCATTTGGTATTATTCCTAGTCGCTAAAAGAAGTGGTCGCTGGGATTACTTGATGATATGGGGGCTTTTCCTCATGTTCAATCTTCTCTATGACTCCTTTTTAGGCTTGCTTTTTCTAGGTTTATCTTTTGGTATGTGATCTTTCTTTGGCAAAACACCTGCTATTTCACTTGTCTTGACCTCGCTTTTAGCGAGGGTTTTCTTCTATATAAATCTAGTAACAGCTTCCAGCAAACTTGTCGCATTCTTTTTCTAGTGGTATAATGTTACTAGTCTGATGAATGGAGGAAACAAGATGAAAGAATATAACAAGTCTAGTAAGTTAGAGCATGTTGCTTATGATATCCGTGGTCCGGTTTTGGAAGAAGCCATGCGGATGCGAGCAAATGGAGAAAAGATTTTGCGTCTGAACACAGGAAATCCAGCAGAATTTGGCTTTACAGCGCCAGATGAGGTCATTCATGACTTGATTATGAATGCGCGTGATAGTGAAGGATATTCTGACTCCAAAGGGATTTTTTCAGCCCGTAAGGCCATCATGCAGTACTGCCAACTGAAGAAATTCCCAAACGTAGATATTGATGATATTTACCTTGGAAATGGTGTCAGTGAGCTGATTGTCATGTCCATGCAGGGGCTTTTGGACAATGGGGATGAGGTCTTGGTGCCTATGCCCGACTATCCTCTCTGGACAGCGGCTGTCAGCCTAGCTGGGGGAAATGCCGTTCACTATATCTGTGATGAAGCTGCAGAATGGTACCCTGATATTGCGGATATCAAGTCAAAAATCACTTCCAATACCAAGGCAATCGTCCTTATCAATCCAAACAACCCAACTGGAGCCCTTTATCCGAAGGAACTCTTGCTGGAGATTATTGAGATTGCCCGTCAAAACGACTTGATCATCTTTGCGGATGAGATCTATGATCGCATGGTCATGGATGGGCATGTGCATACGCCTGTGGCGAGTCTGGCACCGGATCTCTTCTGTGTCAGCATGAATGGTCTGTCAAAATCGCATCGTATCGCTGGTTTCCGTGTGGGTTGGATGGTCCTGTCTGGCCCTAAGACTCATGTTAAGGGCTATATCGAAGGGCTCAATATGCTGTCCAATATGCGCCTTTGCTCTAACGTTTTGGCCCAACAAGTCGTCCAAACCTCCTTAGGTGGTCACCAATCAGTCGATGAATTGCTCCTTCCTGGTGGACGGATTTATGAACAAAGAAACTTCATCTACCATGCCATTCAAGAGATTCCAGGTTTGTCTGCCGTTAAACCCAAGGCGGGTCTCTATATCTTCCCCAAAATCGACCGCAATATGTACCGTATCGATGATGATGAGCAGTTTGTCCTTGATTTCTTGAAGCAGGAAAAGGTGCTCTTGGTTCATGGTCGCGGTTTTAACTGGCAGGAACCAGACCACTTCCGTATCGTTTACCTTCCTCGTGTCGAGGAACTAGCCCAAATCCAAGAAAAGATGACTCGTTTCTTAAAACAGTATCGCAGATAGGGCTTACATGAGAAAAAGCTGGAAACAATTGCCTAGAGCTATTGACAAAAGTGACAGAATCAGATAGAATGGTAAAGTATGTTTAGTAACTGATCACTTTATAGCCGGCTAAACGAATACAAAATCTATGAGGAGGTATTCATCGTGAAACGTACTTATCAACCAAGTAAACTTCGTCGTGCGCGCAAACACGGATTCCGTAACCGTATGTCAACTAAAAATGGTCGTCGCGTATTGGCAGCTCGTCGTCGTAAAGGACGCAACGTTTTGGCTGCCTAGTCCAAACCACGGAGAAGGAAAGTCAGTAGTAACTCGAGTCTACTGGCTTTTATTGTGCTTAAAAATAGGGGCAAGAGTAGATGAACCCGGTGTCAAAGATAGAGTAGCTGGAAGCTAGGATAGTAGATAGCGACTGCTAAAACAGTTCTAGAAATTGCTTTGCATTTCCTAATCAATCTGTTGCGTTTTTATTTCCTTTCCTGTAGATCTGTCTGGTAAAGGAAGGGCTCGTCATAAGCTATAGTAGATTGAAACGAGAATAGGACACCTCTACTTCTAAAACATCTAATTTTTAGGAGGGCTGGATGGCTATCTTGATGATAGAACTTTCAGTGGGATTCAGCGATGAAAAAAATGATAAAAGTGTCAGGATAAGTGTTGACTAATTTTATCAAAGTGGTATAATGTAGCTGTGATAGCTGTGATAGCTGTGATAGCTGTGATAGCTGTGATAGCTGTGATATTATAGTTGCTTGAGGCTTAAGGGTGACCTAGTATCATCTCCTATCATTTACTCACTAGTAAGAATCACGGTGCTGTTTCTAGCTTCACTCTCTGAAAGAGTGGGAGTTGGGAAACTTATTTTTTATTATATCATTAGTCTTCTTAAGGAGGTAACATGGAAGATAAATCGAATTCACTCAGTAGGGTAAAGCGCCATCAACGCGAAAAAGTCTTGCGCTTCTCTATTCGTAAATATAGCTTTGGTGCAGCTTCTGTTGCGGTTGCGGCTCTTATGTTTATGGGGGCCAACGTCGTGAGTGCAGATAGCCCAAGCCAAAACACGTCGTCATCGACTACTGGTCTAGCTAGCCCGAAAGATGGGGAGCAGTCGTCTGAAGCAGGGCAGGCAAGGGATGAAAATCAAGCCGAAGTAGCCAGTGAGCCTTCAGCAAATAACGAAGCTCAACCTGCTGAAGAGAAAGCTGCTACAGTTGATAACAGCCGCTTGAGCAAGCTAGTGGAAGAGGTAAGTGCTCTTCTTTCTACCGACTCGAAGCACGATTCTTCAGTTGTAAGTCCTATTAAGGAGCGACTTCAAAAAGGAAAAGAATTATTAGCCCGTGCTGATGCAGGTCAAGGGGAACTTGACAGTCTTGCTGAGAAGTTGGAAAAAGACTTGGCAGTCTTATCAAGTTCTTCTAAAGAAGAAAGTCAGCCGCAGGGAAGTGAATCAGCGGATAAAAATGCCTCTTCTGAAAGGAGCGACCATAAGGAGGAGGGTTCAGACAGGGCTGCTTCTGCATCTGTGCCAGAAAACAAACCTAGAAGATCTAAGAGGGCTCTGGAATCTGTCCCGAGTACTGTTAACGAAGGTGCTTTGTCTGATGTCAGATACTTTGCTTCTGTTGATCCATCTACTAACAATGGTAACAAAACAAGAAATAATGATGAAGATTTCACTAGAAATAAGACAGTAATCCGTGCAAGGTATCAAGAAGAAGGTGGACAAAAATGGATGGTCTACGATGTCTTCTTCAATAACGATGGACGGCAAATGGTGGAACGTTCATACCAGCAACAGTATTATTTCCAAGCTCCTTTTAATATCATGCATCACTCTAACACGGTAAAAGATTTGAGTTTCACTCGATACTCTAAACAGGGTGGATACAGGCTTTCTGATGGGAATGCCGGATTTCAACAATATGGAAATACAGCCAAAATCGATAATCCGTGGGTGCAGCACGAGTATATCTTTAATAATGATTATATCAGTTTGTATGATCCACGTTCAGGAGTAAATAGAGATAATCAGCGCTGGGATGTATTCAAGCATAACGAAAAAGACACTTTTCTAAATACTCTTACAAAAAAAGAAAACGGTAGATATCCAGACTTATCATATTATTTGGGGATTAAGGTTGGACAACAAAGTTTGTCGCATGCTGTTCACATGCATGCGAAGATTAGACTTAAAGACAATGTGACTGCTGAGGAAGCGGCTAAATACGGTCGTGTCTACGCTGCCACGACAACATACGGAAAAACGACTCATCAGTCTTATATTGTGGGAGCATCAGGTGCTAGGTTAGAGACGACCACAGACGCAGAAACCTACCCTATCAAAGGTAGTTCACACACCAAAACGGTGGGAGATAGTCTTCCAAATACAGATAACCCTGTAGCTGATAAGTATGTCACTTCAAAAAGTGGTAAAGACTTCCCACCAAGAATGACTTGGAGCTGGCAAAATGATCGTAAACCAAGTACAAATCAAGCTGGAGTCTTTACTTATAAAGTAATTGCCAGATATGGGGATGGTTCATCATCAGAAGATGCTAACTCAGGCTCAGACGGAACTGTTAAGCTTACAGTTAAACCTAAAAAACCAACTATTACAGGCTTTGAGAACAAGAAAGGTCTCACTGGACAACAACTTACAGTGAATGTAGGAAGTGGAGTGCCAAAAGGTTCTAAAGTTAATATTTACGATGGAACTAAGCTGATCGGAACTGGAACAACTGATGGAGAGACTGCAACCGTTACAGTTGAAGGAGCTTTACCAGGTTCTCCTATTACTGCTGAAACCATTGTTAACAATGGTGGAGAGGTGAAATCAGAACGAAGTGACGCTGTAACACCAACAGAAGCACCAGACAAACAAGCCCCAACCTTGACCATCACACCAGCAAGCCAAACGGTAACAGAAGGTCAAGAGGCAACATTTACAGTTACAGCGACGGATGATAAGAAGGCTAAGCTGGATCTTAGTGATTTGATAGCCAAATACGGTGATAGGTTTATTAAAGCGCAAGCATTTACAGAAGCAAAAGGAAGTACAGAGACTAAACAAATCAGAAAAATCACCCTTAAAGCCCTACCAGAAGATGTTGGTAAAACGCAGACAATTACCTTCAAGGCTACTGATGAAGCAGGTAATAAAGCAAATCCGGTAACATTTACTTTCACTGTCACAGCTGGGGATAAGATGGGACCAACCATTACAGCAGCAGATGCTACAGTAACTAAAAACGAACCAATTACTCCAATCCCTGTAACAGCTGTAGATAATACAGGTGGTGTTGGCTTGCGTGATAATAATCCAATAGAGGTAAGCAATTTACCACAAGGATTAAAATATGAAAATGGCAAGATTACAGGGACTACGAATGCTGCGACAGGATTCTATACTGTAAAAATTAAAGCATATGATAAAAATAATAATTCTTCAGAAAAAACAATAAAAATCACTGTTGAAGAGCAAGCTAGCAAATATAATCCGACAGGAGAAACATTAACAGTTCCGTATAACCATAACATTACGGATGATGAAGTGAAGGAAAAAGTACAAAACTTTGCTCCAGGAACTTTAACGGTACAAAGTAAACCGTCAACAAATACATCAGGTAATGTAGGAAATGCGGTAGTGAAAGTAACATACCCAGATGGTTCACATGATACAGTAAATATTCCAGTAGTTGTAGGACGTCCAAATAAAGATGATTACACACCGAAGTACAATGATGGTAGTGGTAAACCAGGAGCATCAGTAGACATCCCAGTAAGTGAAGCGAACGGTAAGAAAATTCCAACAGGAACAACCTTCGAAAGTGGAACACCAGGAATCACAGTCGATGATAAAGGAAAAGTCACTGTTACAATTCCAAAAGAAGCTAAACCAGGAAACAAGATTACCGGTAAAGTAACGGTAACCTATCCAGATGGCTCGAAAGAAGAAGTTCCAGTAACGGTTACAGTAGGTGAACAAGATAAAGATATCTACACACCGAAATACAATGATGGAAATGGCAAACCAGGAACTAAGGTGGAAATTCCATTAACAGAAGAGAATGGTAAGAAAATTCCAACAGGAACAACCTTCGAAAGTGACCAACCAGGAGTTATCACAGTAGATAAAGATGGAAAAGTCACTGTCACAATTCCAAAAGAAGCTAAACCAGGAAACAAGATTACCGGCAAAGTAACGGTAACCTATCCAGATGGCTCGAAAGAAGAAGTTCCAGTAACGGTTACAGTAGGTGAACAAGATAAAGATATCTACACACCGAAATACAATGATGGAAATGGCAAACCAGGAACTAAGGTGGAAATTCCATTAACAGAAGAAAATGGTAAGGACATTCCAACGGGAACAACCTTCGAAAGTGACCAACCAGGAGTTATCACAGTAGATAAAGATGGTAAAGTCACTGTCACAATTCCAAAAGAAGCTA
>NZ_VMMW01000025.1:0-3447 GCF_013277425.1 Streptococcus sp. 79 | reverse complement strand
AAGACACCCTCACTTGTATATCTACAATGCAGCAGTTCACCTGGACGAAAAAGGGCATCCTCATGCTCATTTCAACATCATTCCAGTTGCAGAGGGATACAAAAAGGGCTTGAGCATTCAACCAAGTTTTAAAAAAGCCCTCCAGAATGAGGGGAATTTTGAAAAAGGGCGCCATCAGTTGCGAGTATTCAAAGAGCAAGAAGTCAAAATTTTATCTGAGAAGATGAAGTCATTAGGGATTGAACGAAAACTAGTTGGAACAAATGACATCAAAGACATGCGTGAATACAAGCGACTGGTAAGAGAACTTGAAAAAGAGAAAGAAGCGATCTCGGAGGAAGTTCACAAGCACAGAGAACAGGCTTTAGATGAACTTTTGGAAGTAGCAAACGAAATTAAAGCCAATAGAGAAACACTGAGCAGACTGAAAGATTCTATTCAGGAAAAAAGGGAGGAGTCGGCTCAGCTCTCTTTAGAGGGCGAAAAAACGCTCTCTGAGCTCTCTAACTTACAAGATAGGGTAAAAGGTCTAGAAAGTGAAAAGAGGGGCTTAGAATCGAAAATAGAGGCCAAATCGGGCGAGTTAGTGCGACTAGACGAAAAAATAGAGCAACAAAAGAGTTTTTTGAACGATTTATCAAGAGAATATGCTCTTAATCCATTGCCAAGTGAAAAAGAACGAAGCTATTTTTTTGAAGTGTTAGAAAAGGCTAAAAAGACGATTACAGGGAAAATAACCTTCGATTTTGATTTTGTGAGCCAGTTAAAAAATTATATCCATTCGGTCAATGAAAAAATTCAAGGTCTAATTTCTCAAAATATCCTTTTGAGAAGGCAGTTGGAGATGAAAGATACGGAACTAGGGAAAGTAAAGTTTGATTTGAAGTTAGCAGAAGCTAAAAATAAGGGCTTTGATGACAAATTTAAGACTTACAAAGAAAAAGCGGATGTCCTAGATAAACTTTCAGATGTTTTGAGTGAAAAAGAAATAGAATTGCTGAATGACCGAATAATAGCTTTAGAATCAAGCAAAACTTTCTCAGTAGACAGAGATTTTCAAGGACCAGAGCTTTGAGCGATTTATGCCGAGAAAACTTTTGACAATAAGCAGTGACAGAGTACGCTGGAACGTGCCGAGCCGAAAGGCTTTAGCGTTTCGGACGGACACGGACAAAGGACGGCAGTCACTGGTTACTTGTTGTCAAAAGGAAATTGGAATAAAGTAAGCGGACATGATATAATAGCAAAGTCGCTAGTTCTTCCACTAAGTAACGCGAACTTAGATTGGAGGTGAGCGTTTTGAAGACTTTCCTCGAACTTGTTTTGATTCCTTTTGCGGTTAGCGTTGCTGCAGAAGTAGTTGCTGATTGGCTAATTCAGTACATCAAAGACAAAAGCGACAAAAAATAGCCTGAGTTCTTTTTAGGACAAAAAAGAAAGGCAGTAGTTCCAGCTACTGCCTTTTTTGCGTTTTGCTATTCGTTTCCTCGAACTATAGCGTTTATATAATTATAACACGTTGAAGTCTATGTGTCAAAATTGGGTACGTGGGAAAAATTGAGGGGGATTTTTTCTCCGAAAAAATCTAAAATCTGGGGGGCTACTACGACCCCCCTTTTAAGTGCCGAGTGCCAAATTAAGAAAAAAAGTGCCTTGAGCCTTAGAGCCACAAGGGTTTGAGTGGTGCGACATTTCGGCGACATTTCGGCGACATTTTCGGCGACATTTTAAAAATAATACTAAAATTGTTGCATTAAATGCGTACTTGTGTTACTATTGTTTTATAAAATTTTGAGAGGTAATTCATGAAAAAAAGATTGACAATAACTCTTAGTGATTCGGTGCTTGAAAATCTTGAAAAAATGGCAAAAGAATTAGGGTTATCAAAATCAGCGATGATTTCTGTCGCTCTAGAAAATTACAAGAAAGGTCAAGAAAAATAAAAAAAGAGCCACGGCAATGGCTCTAAAGCAAAATATTTCTTGGGTTAATTATACCGTATGGCAAAAGAAAAAGCAAGATATTTCACTTTCCTACTCTATCCTGAGTCAATCCCGGAAGATTGGGAATTGAGATTAGAATTGATTGGTGTACCGATTGCGATTAGTCCATTACACGATAAAGATTTGAGTGGTGTTGAGGGACAACTTTACAAAAAAGCGCACTATCATGTGATTTATGTGGCAAAAAATCCAGTGACTGCTGATAGTGTTCGAGTTAGAATTAAGAGAGCTTTAGGTGAGCAAAGTGTTGCTATGGTTCAGATAGTTCTGAATATCGAAAACATGTATTTGTATCTAACGCATGAGTCCAAAGACGCTATCGAGAAGAAAAAGCACAAGTACGATAAGGCAGATATTAAGCATATCAATAACTTTGATATTGACCGTTATGTGACGTTAGATGCTGAACAAAAAGACGATATTCTAGACGAGGTCTGCAATATTATTGCAGATCATCGGCTAGCGAATATCTTGGAATTGAAAAATTTTGTAATGGCAAAAGGTTCAGAGTATGGACTGCCGACTATGAAAGTTATCAATTCGGTTTTGCGTTCTCATACTGGATTGATTCGATTGTATTTTGACGGAGTTTATCAAGAGCGAAAGTATGGGAATTTAGTTCCGTCAGTAGATTATGAAACTGGGGAAGTTTTGAGCGAGGAAGAATAAAAAGCAGACCTTTCGAGGTCGGCTTTTTTGGTCGGACAATAGCGAAGCCGTCCGACTGACATTTTGAAAAAATGTCTCGCTCGATTTCGAGCGACGAAGAGAAAACTTGGGGTTCGAGTTTTCTCTTTTTTCGTGCGTTCATTCGCACGAATTTGCTCTCTGCAAGAGTCCCTCGGAGGAGCGTTTGCGTTTTGACGAACCGTTAGGTTTGTCAAAACTGCATAAACGTTACTCTTTTGACAAAAGAGTAACAGAAAAGCTATAATAAAACCAAGCGTTGCTTAATTTTATTATAGCTAGAATTGAGCAAGCAATAGACTTTGTCGGCTTGCTCGTCCTCCCCTTTTGGGAGGACAAGGGGGGAGGAAATTTGGATGGTACAACTGAGCATTTCTTTTAAAACAAGTACCAAGATGACGAGTATCAAACACAACAATCGAGATTTGACAGAAGAAGAATTTAAACAGCCTCAACACCAACATATTGACCAAGATAAAATCCACGAGAATATTTACATCAAACAAGAACCCATCAAAGAGGCCTATGAAAAGATTTTTGGTTCTGCCCTTGAAGAATATAATTCAAAACAAACTCGGAAGGACAGACGGATAGAGGACTACTTTCAGCACGTCAAAAAGAGTAAAACCTTAGACTTACAGAGAGAATTTATTGTCGGAATCGGTGATAAGTATGACTGGGATAGAATTAAAAACAGTACTGAAGCAAAGCGATGGGTGGGGGAGAAATTAGCCGAGTATGTAGAGGAGTTCCAGGA
>NZ_VMMW01000024.1:0-24685 GCF_013277425.1 Streptococcus sp. 79 | reverse complement strand
ACCGCATAGATGTTTAATAATATCTATCAAATCCGACCTGACTTTGTAATATATCGCCTTACGGCGATACTTAGGTGTAAAAACTATATGATATTTGCACATCCATTTAGTATGTGATAAACTGTAACTGGTTTTAGCCATTTATTTTTCCTCCTTTATCTAACCTGAACAATTAGATTATACTTGGAAAAATAAATGGAAGCTAGAAGCCTTGTCAGCCACCAGCATAGCTGGTGGTTTTCTTGTTTTTCTCTACGAGAAAAACTGGCTTGAAGCCATAATAATGAAATCACACATGGCGTGTGATTTTTTTGCCTATAAATGATTTTTATCAAGCTGATATATAATATATATTATGCAAATGATTGGAAGTGTGATAAACTAATACTCAATGAAAATCAAAGAGCAAACTAGGAAGCTAGCCGCAAGCTGTACTTGAGTACGGTAAGGCGACGCTGACGCGGTTTGAATTTGATTTTCGAAGAGTATAATATACAACGAAAATCTTATGAGAGAATAAACCTTTGTCTTAAATAAACTTAGGAATCAGGATTTTATAAGATTTTCCAATATACTAGTGTCAATAACAAGAAAAGAGGTATCTTATGACAACATTTACAATCCATACAGTAGAATCAGCACCAGCAGAAGTGAAAGAAGTTCTTGAAACAGTAGAAAAAGACAACAATGGCTATATTCCCAACCTAATCGGTCTCTTGGCCAATGCACCGACTGCTTTAGAAGCCTACCGAACTGTCGCATCTATCAACCGTCGCAACAGCCTGACACCCGTTGAGCGTGAAGTGGTGCAAATCACGGCAGCCGTGACCAATGGTTGTGCCTTCTGTGTCGCAGGTCACACAGCCTTTTCCATCAAACAAATCCAGATGAATGATGACTTGATTCAAGCTCTTCGCAATCGTACTCCAATTGAAACAGATCCTAAATTGGATACCCTAGCTAAGTTTACTTTGGCAGTTATCAATACCAAGGGTCGTGTAGGAGATGAAGCCTTGGCTGAGTTTTTAGAAGCTGGCTACACGCAACAAAATGCCTTGGATGTAGTCCTTGGTGTCAGCCTAGCAAGCCTCTGTAATTATGCCAACAACCTAGCCAATACCCCAATTAACCCAGAATTGCAACCTTATGCTTAATTCATATCTGAGTAAAAAATGAAGTCTGAAATCAACGGACTTCGTTTTTTATCCCCTCATTTAAGCGCTTTTATGCTATACTGAAACTAACATGATTATTGGAGGTTAGGATGAAAAAACTCCCCTTAGTATTTTCAGGTTGTTTGCTAGGTTTGGCAGGAGCTGGAAATCTCGTTTTAGATACGTTGCCGGTTCTGTCCCATCTATTGAGTCTGACAGGTTTGATTTTGTGGATTTACTTTCTGCTTCTGCATCTTTTTAATTGGAAAGAAACCAAGCAAGAGTTGACCAAGCCCCCTCTTTTATCAGGAATGGCCACCTTTCCCATGGCTGGGATGATTTTATCGACCTATGTCTTTCGCGTATTCCCTCATCTTCCTTTGGTTGCGCAAGGACTCTGGTGGTGTTCATTTCTCTTGGATTTGGCCTTGATTGCTGGTTTCACCATCAAGTTTGCTTGTCCAGGTAAGAGAGTCAATGCGACTCCAAGTTGGACTGTTCTCTATGTAGGGATAGCAGTGGCTGCTTTAACCTATCCTCTTGTAGGTATCATCGAAATTGCCTATGCGACCTTGAGTTTTGGTTTTCTCCTAACCTTCTATCTCTATCCGCTTATTTATAGCGATTTAAAGAAAAATCCACTCCCATTAGCCTTGCTTGGGCAAGAAGGTATCTACTGTGCTCCTTTCTCTCTACTCTTGGCTTCCCTAGTTCGAGTTGGAGGAGCCAGCCTACCGACTTGGCTCTTGATTGCCATGATTTTGGCTTCCCAGTTCTTCTTTTTCTTTGTTTTGACTCGCCTGCCCAATATTTTAAAACAAGGCTTTCAACCAGCCTTCTCAGCCCTCACCTTCCCAACCATTATCACAGCTACTTCGCTCAAGATGGCTCAGGGAATTTTGAAACTTCCATTTCTGGATTACCTAGTATTGGCTGAAACCATTATATGCCTAACTATTTTATTCTTTGTACTAGGTGCTTATCTGATTTGGTTACGAAAAAAGGTCTAGCTAGAAATAGCTAAACCTTATTTTTTATGGTTTGATGACCTCAGCTCCACCCATGTATGGACGAAGTGCTTCTGGGATGGTCACGGAACCATCTTCATTTTGGTAGTTTTCAAGAATAGCAGCCACTGTACGTCCAACTGCAAGTCCAGAACCGTTCAAGGTATGGAGCAATTTCACCTTGCCATCTGATTCATCACGGTAACGGATTTGGGCACGACGGGCTTGGAAATCTTCTGTGTTTGAACAGCTTGAGATTTCACGGTAGGTATTTTGGGCTGGAATCCACACTTCCAAGTCGTAAGTCTTCGCAGATGAGAAGCCCATATCTCCAGTAGAGAGCGCAACGACACGGTATGGAAGGTTAAGTTTTTGAAGAATGTTTTCAGCGTTGGTTGTCATTTTTTCCAATTCTTCGTAAGATTCTTCTGGTTTGGCAAATTTAACCATTTCAACCTTATGGAATTGGTGCAAACGAATCAAGCCACGAGTATCACGACCAGCTGAACCAGCCTCAGAACGGAATGATGGGCTCATAGCAGTGAAATAGATTGGCAGGTCTTTATCGTCAAGGATTTCATCACGGTAGTAGTTTGTCAGAGGAACTTCAGCTGTAGGAATAAGGACGTAATTGCTGTCGCTGAGTTCAAAAGTATCTTCCTTGAATTTTGGATATTGACCAGTCCCAAACATAGAATCGTGGTTAACCATGTAAGGCGTGATGACTTCAGTATAACCTTCTTTGCCATGCTCGTCCAACATAAAGTTGTAGATAGCACGTTCCAAACGAGCACCGAGGCCTTTATAGAAGAGGAAGCGAGCGCCTGTTACCTTGCCACCGCGTTCCCAGTCGAGGATACCAAGGTCTTCACCAAGATCCCAGTGAGCTTTTGGCTCGAAATCGAACTCGCGTGGAGTGCCCCAACGACGAACTTCCACATTGTCATCTTCGTCAGCCCCAATAGGAACGCTGTCAGCAGGGATGTTTGGAAGAGTAGTAGTAAATTCTGTCAATTTAGCATCGATTTCTGCCAATTCAGCATCCAAGGCTTTAACCTCAGCAGATAGAGTTTGCATGGCAGCAATCTTGTCATCTGCATTTTCCTTGTTGCGTTTGGCTTGGGCAATCTCAGCAGAAACTGTGTTGCGTTCAGCCTTGAGAGTTTCAACCTTGACCAAAATATCACGACGTTTAGCATCGATTTCTTTCATCTCGTTTAAGACAGCAGCATCTACACCACGTGTAGCCAATTTTTCTGCGACAGCATCAAAGTCTGTACGAATACGTTTGATATCTAACATAAGAACTCCTTTATGAAAAAAGCACACCTGACAAAGCGTTGGAGTGGCAGGGCCACGGTTCCATCCAACTTCACAGGTGTGCACTTGATTGTGTATGTAATTGTTATTAACGGTAGAATTTCACCTATCCCTCCTATCTGCTCGCAGCATCCGCAGACTTTCTGAAAGAAGAAGATAACCTACTTATCCGTTGCTATGATTATACTAAAGTTTCTACTTTTTTGCAAATAGATTTTTAAATTTTTGACCAATTGTCTGAATCAGGGTCGGAAGTTTGATGACCTTGTCATTACCCAGTTTTTCACGAGCAATTTTGAGAATGGCACCTGAGTCTTTTGAAGCAAAGAGGAATTTTCCTTTGTCTGTAAAGACTTCGAAGTGGCGACTGATTTTCCGCCCAGTGACATTGGCTCCAATTTGGTTGATATGGCTCCAAGGAATCTGGATAAATTGTTCAACATTGACATCGGGGTAAAATTCCAAAGCCTGATCTCCGACAAGGAATTTCCCAACTTTCCCAGCGATAGAGAGGTAGGAAGTGCCTGTCGTACTGAGGAGTACTGTTTTGTTAAGTGATTGAGCCATGCTTAGTCTTCCTTACTTTCTCCAAAAAAGGCATTGTAGAGGGCTTTAATTGCTGCTTTCTCTTGGTCTTTATTGACAACAAACATAATAGAAACTTCACTAGAACCTTGAGACATCATCTGGATGTTGATTTTGTTTTCAGATAGAGCGCGTGTCGCAGTAGCAGTCACTCCGATATGGCTCTTCATTTTTTCACCAACAATCATAATGATAGAAAGGTCGTGTTCGATTTCTGCATGATCTACTTTAGCCTTTTGAACCAACTGACGCAGGATTTCTTCTTCCTTGATGGGAGTTAGTTCGCGAGAACGGAGAATGATAGAAAGATTGTCGATACCTGTTGGCATATGTTCCCAACCGATGTTAAGTTCTTCCAGGATTTGCAGAACCTTGCGGCCAAATCCAACCTCACGGTTCATGAGGTATTTCGACATGTTAATGCTGACAAAGCCTGAGTCACCAGCAATTCCCACAACTGGAAATTCATCACTACTGTGTTTTAGAACGATACGAGTACCCGGATGGTCAGGGTTGTTGGTATTCTTGATAACCAGAGGAATTTTTCCACGGTAGGCAGGAAGAAGAGCCTCGTCATGAAGGACTGAGAAGCCTGCATAGGCCAACTCGCGCATTTCACGGTAGGTTAACTTAGGAATCGAGTGTGGTTGGTGAATGATTCCAGGGTGGGCTGCAAAGATACCATCAACGTCCGTAAAGTTTTCATAGAGGTCGGCTTTTACACCGGCAGCAATGATAGAACCTGTAATGTCTGATCCTCCACGTGAGAAAGTACAGATTTGATTTTCCTTAGTGACACCAAAGAAACCAGGAATGACAAGGACTTCATTGGTGTTTGTCAATTCTTCAATCTTGTCATAACTTGATGGAATGATGCGAGCGTGACCAGGTTCACTTGTGACCACAATCCCAGCTTCTCTAGGGTGCATATAGCGTGCATCGATACCATTTTGGTTAAAGTAGGCAGCAATCAATTTGGCATTGTTATTTTCACCGGCTGCTAGGAAAGTATCGTAGAGAAATTCATTTTCTTCAATAGGAAGAGTGGCCAAGGCGTGAATGCTTTTAGAAATTTTTTCTAGCACAGCTGGTTTTAGTCCCAATTCACTAACCATAGCAGCATAGCGGTCGATAATCCAGCTTTGGCTCTTGCTAATATCGTTACCCGCAACATAGTCGCGGTAGTATTTAATCAGGGCATCCGTAACCTTAGTATCTTCAGCATTGCGTTTACCAGGCGCAGAAACGACTACAAAACGACGCTCTGAATCGCTTTTAACGATGTTTAAAACTTTTTCTAATTGACCAGCAGAGGCAAGAGAGCTACCTCCAAATTTAACAACTTTCATAAGAACTCCTAAAGTAAGTATTTTATACGATTATAGCAGAAAGAAAGGCTTTTTTCAATGAAGAAAATAAGATGCTTTATAGGATAAAGCGCGCCTTTCTTATCGGCTGAGACACTTTCAGTCGATTTTTTCTTGCTTTCTGCTCCTAAAAAAGATATACTTTGAAAATAAAATAATTCAATACTCAATGAAAATCAAAGAGCAAACTAGGAAGCTAGCCGTAGTCAGCTCAAAGCACTGCTTTGAGGTTGCAGATGGAAGTTGACGTAGTTTGAAGAGATTTTCGAAGAGTATAGACTGCTTATAAAATAAAAAGGAGTCCAGATGGAACATATTATTTATCAGCTTGAAGAGGATTTGGCAATTATTACTTTAAACCGTCCTGAGGTCGCAAATGGTTTTCATATTCCCATGTGTGAGGAGATTTTAGAAGCTCTGACTTTGGCAGAAGAAAATCCAGCTGTGCATTTTATCTTAATCAATGCCAATGGAAAGGTCTTCTCAGTTGGGGGAGATTTGGTAGAGATGAAGCGGGCAGTGGATGAGGATGATATTCCATCATTGACAAAAATCGCAGAGTTGGTCAATACGATTTCTTATAAAATCAAGCAAATAGCCAAACCTGTTTTAATGGAAGTTGACGGTGCTGTTGCAGGTGCCGCAGCGAATATGGCTGTTGCGGCAGATTTCTGTTTGGCGACGGATAAGGCTAAGTTTATCCAAGCCTTTGTTGGTGTTGGTTTGGCTCCAGATGCAGGGGGAATTCATCTCTTGAGCCGCAGTATCGGTGTGACGCGTGCTGCTCAATTAGCTATGACAGGAGAGGCTTTAACGGCAGAAAAAGCCCTAGAATGGGGGTTGGTTTACCGCGTTTCTGAAGCTGAAAAACTTGAAAAGACGAGAGAACAGCTTCTTAAAAAATTAAGACGTGCTTCAAGTAATTCCTATGCTGCCATTAAGAAGTTGGTTTGGGAGAGCCAGTTTAAAGACTGGCAGGGTTACGCTACTTTAGAACTGAACCTACAGAAATCCTTAGCTCAAACAGAGGATTTCAAAGAAGGAGTGCGAGCTCATTCGGAGAGAAGAAGACCTAAATTTACAGGAAAATAAAAAATACTTGCATCATTCTTTGAATTTTGATATAATTCTTTCTGTCAAATGTTTTGATTGTAAAAGTTTTTTGAAGAAGGAGGGATATGAAAAATGGACTACCAACGAATCAATGAATATTTAACATCTATATTTAACAATGTCCTTGTAATTGAGGAAGTGAACTTGAGAGGTAGTCGTTTTAAGGATATCTCCATCAAAGAAATGCATACGATTGATGTCATCGGTAAGGCTCCAGATGTGACTCCAAGTCAAGTGTCAAAAGAGTTGATGGTAACTCTTGGAACTGTTACGACAAGTTTGAACAATTTAGAGCGTAAGGGCTACATTGAGCGAGTTCGGTCAGAACAGGATCGTCGTGTGGTGCATCTGCATTTGACAAAGAAGGGGCGCTTGATCCATAGACTGCATAAACGCTTCCACAAGGCCATGGTAGAAAAAATTATTGATGGCATGAGCGAGGAAGAAATTGATGTTATGAGCAAAGGTTTGACTAATCTTTACCAATTTTTGGAGGATTTGAAATAATGGCTTTTGCAAAAATAAGCCAGGTTGCTCATTATGTGCCAGAGCAAGTGGTTACAAATCACGACTTGGCTCAGATTATGGATACCAATGATGAGTGGATTTCAAGTCGAACGGGAATACGACAAAGGCATATTTCAAGAACAGAATCTACCAGTGATTTGGCTACGGAAGTTGCTAAGAAACTGATGGCAAAAGCTGGAATAATAGGAGAGGAACTGGATTTTATCATCCTAGCTACCATTACTCCAGATTCGATGATGCCCTCTACAGCTGCTCGTGTTCAAGCTAATATTGGTGCTAATAAAGCCTTTGCTTTTGACTTAACCGCGGCTTGCAGTGGATTTGTATTTGCTCTTTCAACTGCTGAAAAGTTTATCGCTTCTGGTCGCTTTCAAAAAGGCTTGGTGATTGGTAGTGAAACCCTCTCTAAGGCAGTCGATTGGTCGGATCGATCAACAGCTGTGTTGTTTGGAGATGGTGCTGGTGGTGTCTTGTTAGAAGCTAGCGAGCAAGAGAATTTCTTAGCTGAGAGTCTCAATAGCGATGGAAGTCGCAGTGAGTGTTTAACTTATGGGCATTCAGGTTTGCATTCTCCATTTTCAGATCAAGAAAGTGCAGATTCATTTTTGAAGATGGATGGACGCGCAGTCTTTGATTTTGCCATTCGAGATGTAGCCAAGTCTATCAAGCAGACTATTGAAGAATCTCCTATAGAGGCGACAGACTTGGATTATCTGCTATTGCATCAGGCTAATATCCGTATTTTGGATAAGATGGCTAGAAAAATTGGTGTTGACCGAGACAAACTTCCAGCCAATATGATGGAATATGGCAATACCAGTGCAGCCAGTATCCCGATTTTACTTTCAGAGTGTGTAGAACAAGGTCTCATCCCTTTAGATGGTAGCCAGACTGTTCTTCTATCAGGCTTCGGTGGAGGCTTGACCTGGGGCACGCTCATTCTTACAATTTAGGTAATCATGTGGTGAACACATTGTTATAAAAAACTATTTATTTTAAAGGAGTCCTATCATGGCAGTATTTGAAAAAGTACAAGAAATTATCGTTGAAGAACTTGGAAAAGATGCATCAGAAGTAACACTTGAATCAACTTTTGATGATTTGGACGCTGATTCATTGGACTTGTTCCAAGTAATCTCAGAAATCGAAGATGCTTTTGATATCCAAATCGAAGCAGAAGATGACTTGAAAACAGTTGGTGACTTGGTTGCCTACGTTGAAGAGCAAACAAAATAATACTCAATGAAAATCAAAGAGCAAACTAGGAAGCTAGCCGCAGGCTGTACTTGAGTACGGCAAGGTGACGCTGACGTGGTTTGAATTTGATTTTCGAAGAGTATAAGCAGAATATAGATAGAAGGAGTAGGGAAACCCGCTCCCTCTTGTTTAGGCAATAGTTTGATTGTCAAATTATGACAGTATCGAACTATTACGTAAGCAAGAAACGATGGAGGCACTATGAAAACGCGTATTACAGAATTATTGAACATTGATTATCCTATCTTTCAAGGAGGAATGGCTTGGGTTGCTGATGGTGATTTGGCAGGGGCTGTTTCTAAAGCTGGAGGACTAGGGATTATCGGTGGGGGAAATGCCCCGAAAGAAGTTGTCAAGGCAAATATTGATAAGATCAAATCATTGACGGATAAACCCTTTGGTGTCAACATCATGCTCTTGTCTCCCTTTGTGGAAGATATTGTAGATCTCGTTATCGAGGAAGGTGTTAAGGTAGTGACAACAGGTGCAGGAAATCCTGGTAAATACATGGAACGTTTCCATGAAGCTGGGATAATCGTTATTCCTGTCGTTCCTAGTGTTGCTTTAGCTAAACGCATGGAAAAAATCGGTGCAGACGCTGTTATTGCAGAAGGAATGGAAGCTGGGGGGCATATCGGTAAATTAACAACCATGACCTTGGTGCGACAGGTAGCCACAGCTGTATCTATTCCTGTTATTGCTGCAGGAGGAATTGCGGATGGTGAAGGTGCTGCGGCTGGCTTTATGCTAGGTGCAGAGGCTGTACAGGTGGGGACACGGTTTGTAGTTGCAAAAGAGTCGAATGCCCATCCAAACTACAAGGAGAAAATTTTAAAAGCAAGGGATATTGATACTACGATTTCAGCTCAGCACTTTGGTCATGCTGTTCGTGCTATTAAAAATCAGTTGACTAGAGATTTTGAACTGGCTGAAAAAGATGCCTTTAAGCAGGAAGATCCTGATTTAGAAATCTTTGAACAAATGGGAGCAGGCGCCCTAGCCAAAGCAGTTGTTCACGGTGATGTGGATGGTGGCTCTGTCATGGCAGGTCAAATCGCAGGGCTTGTTTCTAAAGAAGAAACAGCTGAAGAAATCCTAAAAGATTTGTATTACGGAGCAGCTAAGAAAATTCAAGAAGAAGCCTCTCGCTGGGCAGGAGTTGTAAGAAATGACTAAAACAGCCTTTTTATTTGCTGGTCAAGGTGCCCAGTATCTAGGGGTGGGACGGGATCTCTATGATCACTACCCTATTGTCAAAGAAACGATTGATCGAGCGAGTCAGGTGCTCGGTTATGATTTGCGTTATCTCATCGATAGGGAAGAAGACAAACTCAATCAGACCCGCTATACGCAACCAGCCATTCTAGCGACTTCGGTTGCTATCTACCGTTTATTGCAAGAAAAGGGCTATCAGCCTGATATGGTTGCTGGTTTATCTCTTGGAGAATACTCTGCCTTGGTGGCAAGCGGCGCCTTGGATTTTGAAGATGCGGTTGCCTTGGTAGCTAAGCGTGGAGCCTATATGGAAGAAGCGGCTCCTGCTGACTCTGGCAAGATGGTAGCAGTTCTCAATACGCCAGTAGAGGTCATTGAAGAAGCCTGTCAAAAAGCTTCTGAACTCGGAGTGGTTACTCCAGCCAACTATAACACACCTGCACAAATCGTCATTGCTGGAGAAGTGGTTGCAGTTGATCGAGCGGTTGAACTTTTGCAAGAAGCAGGTGCCAAACGCTTGATTCCTCTCAAGGTGTCAGGTCCCTTTCACACCGCTCTCCTTGAACCTGCTAGCCAGAAACTAGCTGAAACTCTAGCTCAGGTAAGTTTTTCAGATTTTACTTGTCCCCTAGTCGGCAATACAGAAGCTGCTGTGATGCAAAAAGAGGACATTGCTCAGCTCTTGACGCGTCAGGTCAAGGAACCCGTTCGTTTCTATGAAAGTATTGGGGTCATGCAAGAAGCAGGCATAAGCAACTTTATCGAGATTGGACCGGGGAAAGTCTTGTCAGGTTTTGTTAAAAAAATTGATCAAACTGCTCACTTAGCTCATGTGGAAGATCAAGCGAGTTTAGTAGCACTTTTAGAAAAATAGACTAAAATAAGTAGAAGTTTTGAAAGGAAAAAAATGAAACTAGAACATAAAAATATCTTTATTACAGGTTCGAGTCGTGGAATTGGTCTTGCCATCGCCCACAAGTTTGCTCAAGCAGGAGCCAACATTGTCTTAAACAGTCGTGGGGCAATCTCAGAAGAATTGCTCGCTGAGTTTTCAAACTATGGTATCAAGGTGGTTCCCATTTCAGGAGATGTATCAGATTTTGCAGACGCTAAGCGTATGATTGATCAAGCTATTGCAGAACTGGGTTCAGTAGATGTTTTGGTCAACAATGCAGGGATTACCCAAGATACTCTTATGCTCAAGATGACAGAAGCAGATTTTGAAAAAGTGCTCAAGGTCAATCTGACTGGTGCCTTTAATATGACACAATCAGTCTTGAAACCGATGATGAAAGTTAGAGAAGGTGCTATCATTAATATGTCTAGTGTTGTTGGTTTGATGGGGAATATTGGTCAAGCTAACTATGCTGCTTCTAAGGCTGGCTTGATTGGCTTTACCAAGTCTGTGGCACGTGAAGTTGCTAGTCGGAATATACGAGTCAATGTGATTGCTCCAGGAATGATTGAGTCTGATATGACAGCTATCTTATCAGATAAGATTAAGGAAGCTACACTAGCTCAGATTCCGATGAAAGAATTTGGGCAGGCAGAGCAGGTTGCAGATTTGACAGTATTTTTAGCAGGCCAAGATTATCTAACTGGTCAAGTGGTTGCCATTGATGGTGGCTTAAGTATGTAGCGAAAGCTAGAGGTGAAAAGAATGAAACTAAATCGAGTAGTGGTAACAGGTTATGGAGTAACATCTCCAATCGGAAATACACCAGAAGAATTTTGGAATAGTTTAGCAACTGGGAAAATCGGCATTGGTGGCATTACAAAATTTGATCATAGTGATTTTGATGTGCATAATGCGGCAGAAATCCAAGATTTTCCGTTCGATAAATACTTTGTAAAAAAAGATACCAACCGTTTTGATAACTATTCTTTATATGCCTTGTATGCAGCCCAAGAGGCTGTAAATCATGCCAATCTTGATGTAGAGGCTCTTAATAGGGATCGTTTTGGTGTTATCGTTGCATCTGGTATTGGTGGAATCAAGGAAATTGAAGATCAGGTACTTCGCCTTCATGAAAAAGGGCCCAAACGTGTCAAACCAATGACTCTTCCAAAAGCTTTACCAAATATGGCTTCTGGGAATGTAGCCATGCGTTTTGGTGCAAACGGTGTTTGTAAATCTATCAATACTGCCTGCTCTTCATCAAATGATGCGATTGGGGATGCCTTCCGCTCTATTAAGTTTGGTTTCCAAGATGTGATGTTGGTGGGAGGAACAGAAGCTTCTATCACACCTTTTGCCATCGCTGGTTTCCAAGCCTTAACAGCTCTCTCTACTACAGAGGATCCAACTCGTGCTTCGATCCCATTTGATAAGGATCGCAATGGGTTTGTTATGGGTGAAGGTTCAGGGATGTTGGTTCTAGAAAGTCTTGAACACGCTGAAAAACGTGGAGCTACTATCCTGGCTGAAGTGGTTGGTTACGGAAATACTTGTGATGCCTACCACATGACTTCTCCACATCCAGAAGGTCAGGGAGCTATCAAGGCCATCAAACTAGCCTTGGAAGAAGCTGAGATTTCTCCAGAGCAAGTAGCCTATGTCAATGCTCACGGAACGTCAACTCCTGCCAATGAAAAAGGAGAAAGTGGTGCTATCGTAGCTGTTCTTGGTAAGGAAGTACCTGTATCATCAACCAAGTCTTTTACAGGACATTTGCTGGGGGCTGCGGGTGCAGTAGAAGCTATCGTCACCATCGAAGCTATGCGTCATAACTTTGTACCAATGACAGCTGGGACAAGTGAAGTATCAGATTATATCGAAGCTAATGTCGTTTATGGACAAGGCTTGGAGAAAGAAATTCCATACGCTATTTCAAATACTTTTGGTTTTGGAGGCCACAATGCAGTTCTTGCTTTCAAACGTTGGGAGAATAGATAAGTATGAATTTAAACGATATTAAAGACTTGATGACTCAATTTGACCAGTCAAGTTTGAGAGAATTTTCTTATAAAAATGGGACGGATGAGTTGCAGTTTAGCAAGAATGAAGCGAGACCTGTGCCTGAAGTTGCAACTCAAGTCGCTCCAGCACCCGTTCTAGCAACACCGAGTCCAGTAGCTCCTACATCTGCTCCAGCAGAGACTGTAGCAGAAGAAGTTCCAGCTCCAGCTGAAGCAAGTGTGGCTACTGAGGGAAATCTTGTAGAGAGTCCACTTGTTGGAGTGGTTTACTTGGCTGCTGGACCAGATAAACCTGCCTTCGTTACAGTTGGTGATAGTGTCAAAAAAGGTCAAACATTGGTCATTATCGAAGCCATGAAAGTCATGAATGAAATCCCAGCTCCTAAGGATGGTGTGGTAACGGAAATTCTCGTTTCTAACGAAGAAATGGTTGAGTTTGGTAAAGGATTGGTACGAATCAAATGATCGATATTCAAGGAATCAAAGAAGCCCTTCCCCACCGTTATCCTATGCTCCTAGTGGATCGTGTCTTGGAAGTGAGCGAGGATACCATCGTTGCCATAAAAAATGTGACCATCAACGAGCCTTTCTTTAACGGTCACTTTCCTCAATACCCAGTTATGCCAGGTGTTCTGATCATGGAAGCCTTGGCGCAAACAGCTGGTGTGTTGGAGTTGTCAAAACCTGAAAATAAAGGAAAACTGGTCTTTTACGCTGGTATGGATAAGGTCAAATTCAAGAAGCAAGTTGTACCAGGCGACCAATTGGTTATGACAGCGACTTTTGTAAAACGTCGTGGCACCATAGCCGTGGTTGAAGCAAAGGCTGAAGTGGATGGCAAGCTTGCAGCTAGTGGTACTCTTACCTTTGCAATTGGGAACTAAGGAGGTTCTCCATGTTTCGAAAAATTTTAATTGCCAATCGTGGTGAAATTGCGGTTCGTATTATCCGTGCGGCGCGTGAATTGGGGATTGCGACCGTAGCAGTCTATTCAACTGCTGATAAGGAAGCCCTTCATACGCTTTTGGCAGATGAAGCGGTTTGTATCGGTCCTGGTAAGGCAACTGAGTCTTATCTCAATATTAATGCGGTTCTATCAGCTGCAGTCTTGACTGAGGCAGAAGCCATTCACCCCGGTTTTGGGTTTCTCAGTGAAAATTCCAAATTTGCAACTATGTGTGAAGAAGTGGGCATCAAATTTATCGGTCCATCTGGTCATGTTATGGATATGATGGGGGACAAAATCAATGCGCGTGCTCAGATGATTAAGGCTGGTGTGCCTGTTATTCCAGGTTCAGGTGGAGAAGTGCATAACTCTGAGGAGGCCTTGATTGTTGCTGAAAAAATTGGCTATCCTGTTATGCTCAAGGCTTCAGCAGGTGGTGGTGGTAAAGGGATTCGTAAGGTTGAAAAACCAGAAGACCTTGTTTCAGCCTTTGAAACTGCCTCTAGTGAAGCCAAGGCCAATTATGGCAATGGTGCCATGTACATAGAACGGGTTATCTATCCAGCTCGTCACATCGAGGTTCAAATTCTAGGAGATGAACACGGACATGTAATCCACTTGGGGGAACGGGATTGTTCTCTACAACGGAACAACCAAAAGGTTTTGGAAGAAAGTCCTTCGATTGCAATCGGGAAAACGCTGCGTCATGAAATCGGTTCTGCTGCTGTTCGAGCGGCGGAGTCTGTTGGCTATGAAAATGCAGGGACCATTGAGTTTCTTCTTGATGAAGCCAGTGGCAATTTCTATTTCATGGAAATGAATACTCGTGTACAAGTAGAACATCCAGTAACAGAATTTGTTTCAGGTGTGGATATCGTTAAGGAACAGATTCGCATTGCGGCAGGTCAACCTCTGTCTGTTAAGCAAGAAGATATTGTCCTACGCGGTCATGCCATCGAGTGTCGTATCAATGCAGAAAATCCAGCCTTTAACTTTGCTCCAAGTCCAGGTAAGATTACTAATCTCTATCTACCAAGTGGTGGAGTTGGCTTGCGCGTGGATTCAGCAGTTTATCCAGGTTATACCATTCCGCCTTATTATGATAGTATGATTGCCAAAATCATCGTACACGGTGAAAACCGTTTTGATGCCTTGATGAAAATGCAACGTGCCCTCTATGAATTAGAGATTGAAGGGGTGCAGACCAATGCAGATTTCCAGCTTGACCTCATTTCAGATCGCAATGTCATTGCTGGAGATTACGATACTTCCTTCTTAATGGAAACCTTCTTACCCAAATATCAAGAAAAAGAATAAAATGACTTCAAGAGTTTAAACCGAAAAGGGGAATCAATGGCTCTATTTAGTAAAAAAGATAAGTATATTCGAATCAATCCCAATCGTTCGGTTAGGGAAAAACCTCAAGCTAAGCCAGAGGTTCCAGATGAATTATTTTCCCAGTGTCCAGGCTGTAAGCATACCATCTATCAGAAGGATCTGGGAAGTGAGCGTATCTGTCCACATTGTAGCTACACCTTTCGTATTTCTGCCCAAGAACGCTTGGCTTTGACGATTGATATGGGAACCTTCAAGGAATTGTTTACAGGGATTGAAAGCAAGGATCCCTTGCATTTCCCTGGTTATCAAAAGAAACTAGCAACTATGCGTGAAAAAACAGGTCTGGATGAAGCCGTTGTGACAGGAACAGCTCTTATAAAAGGTCAGACTGTGGCTCTTGGGATTATGGATTCCAACTTTATCATGGCTTCTATGGGTACGGTTGTAGGTGAAAAAATCACTCGTTTGTTTGAGTATGCGACTGTCGAAAAATTGCCAGTTGTCCTCTTCACAGCCTCTGGTGGAGCCCGTATGCAGGAAGGAATCATGAGTCTCATGCAGATGGCCAAGATCTCTGCAGCAGTTAAACGGCATTCAAATGCTGGTCTCTTTTACTTGACCATTTTGACAGATCCAACGACAGGTGGTGTGACAGCTTCTTTCGCTATGGAAGGTGATATCATTCTGGCTGAACCACAGAGCTTGGTCGGTTTTGCTGGGCGTCGTGTCATTGAAAATACGGTTCGTGAAAGCTTGCCTGAGGATTTCCAAAAGGCAGAATTCCTATTGGAACATGGCTTTGTGGATGCTATCGTTAAAAGAAGAGACTTGCCAGATACCATTGCTAGCCTAGTCAGATTGCATGGAGGGAGTTCTAGATGAATATTGCAAAAATAGTCAGAGAAGCGCGTGAGCAGAGTCGCTTGACAAGCTTGGACTTTGCGACAGGCATTTTTGATGAATTTATCCAATTACACGGTGACCGTTCTTTTCGTGACGATGGTGCAGTTGTTGGTGGTATCGGCTGGCTTGGAGACCAAGCTGTAACAATGGTTGGTATCCAAAAAGGCAAGAGTTTACAAGATAATCTCAAGCGGAATTTTGGTCAACCGCATCCAGAAGGCTACCGCAAGGCCCTACGGTTGATGAAACAGGCTGAAAAGTTTGGCCGTCCAGTTGTGACCTTTATCAATACAGCAGGTGCCTATCCTGGTGTCGGTGCGGAAGAACGTGGACAGGGAGAAGCTATTGCTCGCAATCTCATGGAAATGAGTGATCTGAGAGTTCCTATTATCGCTATCATTATCGGTGAAGGTGGTTCAGGTGGGGCTTTGGCTCTAGCAGTCGCAGACCGTGTTTGGATGCTGGAAAATTCTATCTATGCTATTCTCAGTCCAGAAGGCTTTGCTTCCATTTTATGGAAGGACGGAACTCGTGCCATGGAAGCAGCAGAACTGATGAAAATCACTTCACACGAACTGTTAGAAATGGACGTAGTAGACAAGGTGATTTCTGAAGCAGGACTTTCTAGCAAAGAACTGATTAAGAATGTTAAAAAAGAACTCCAAGCTGAGCTAGCTCTACTTTCACAAAAACCGTTAGAAGCGTTGTTGGAAGAGCGCTATCAACGGTTTAGAAAATACTAATACTCTTCGAAAATCAAATTCAAACCACGTCAGCTTCGCCTTGCCGTATATATGTCACTGACTTCGTCAGTTCTATCCACAACCTCAAAACAGTGTTTTGAGCAGCCTACGGCTAGCTTCCTAGTTTGCTCTTTGATTTTCATTGAGTATAATTCTTTAGAATACGCAAAAACTAGAACTGACTGCCAGTTCTAGTTTTTATGTGGTTCTTACTCTGTGCAGAGGGGAAAGTCAAAAGGTGCCTGGAAGACCGAACACCTTTTTGATTATTCATTTTCTTCAGTTACAAATTGACTAAGCAATCCATTGATAAAACGGGCTGATTTTTGATCTGAAAAATTCTTGGCAAGTTCAATGGCTTCATTGACTGCTACCAGCTGAGGTGTATCAAATGATGTGATTTCAAAGATACCCAAGCGTAGTAAGTTTTTTTCGACCAAAGTCAAACGTTCAACTGTCCAGCCTGACTTGAGGTGCTGGTTGATTTGTTTATCCAACTCTTCTTTTTGAGCTTGGATACCAGAAACCAAGTTTAGAAGAAAGGCTGGGATTTGCACATCTGCATCTTCACGGTCATGTGTGTAGGCAAAGCGACAAGCCGTTTCCATATCTGTACCGAATTCAAGGCTCATAAGAGCTTGAAAAGCGCATTTACGAAGTTCGCGTCTAGATTCTAATAATGGACTAGTCATTGAGGAAGTCCTCGTTAAATAGATCTTTCAACTCAGGTTTTGGTGTTTTATCTGGAACGATTCCTGTAACATGGATATTGACAGCAGAAAGTTCCACATCAGCCATATCATGGACAGCATCTTTGACCGCTTTTTGAATAGCAAGAGCCACTTTTGGTACTTTCACACCGTACTCAAGGTAGAGGTAGATGTCAGCAGTTAGTTCTTCATTGCTTTCTTTTAAGTAGACACCACGACCAAGAGAGAGTTTTGATAGGGTGTCAGATACGGATTTATTTGAAAATGAGTGGACACCCTCAACTTTAGCAGTTGCGATGGCAATAATTTTTTCAAGTACACGTGGAGCGATAACGATTTCGCCAAATTGTTCTTCAATTCCCATAGAATGACCTCTTTCTAGAGATTAGGCACGAGAAACGTAAGTTCCTTCTGCAGTGTTGATGATCAATTTTTGTCCAGCTTCGATGAAGTCAGGAACGTTGACAACAAGTCCAGTTTCCATAGTTGCTGGTTTACCAGAACCTGTAACAGTAGCACCTTTGATAGATGGTTGTGTTTCAGCAACTGTCAATTCAACAGTAGTTGGTACAGTTACACCGATTACTTCAGTTCCGTAGAATTGGATTTTCACATCAGAGTTTTCAAGGATGTAAAGCAACTCATTTTCAACATTTACGACTGGTATTTCGTATTGGTCGTAAGTTTCAGTGTTCATGAAGTAGGCAGTTTCATCCATTTTGTACAAGTATTGAGCTGGAACAGTTTCGATAATAGCTTGTTCGAATTTTTCTTCTGGACGGTAGCTTGTATCAAATGTAGAACCAGTACGGACATCACGCAATTTCATACGCATGATTGTGTTCCCTTTACCTGGTTTGTGGTGGCTAGCTTCCAAAACGCGGATCAATTTTCCGTCTGCAGTTTCAAATGTCATACCAGCTTTCAATTTGCTTGCTTCAATCATGTTTTTACCTCTTTAATAAATATTATTACTCTTCATTTTACCATAAAATCTTCTGGAAATAAAGCCAAAATAGTTATTGGGAGATGGTAGGGGAGAAAAAACCAACCTCAAGGCTGGTTTCTTTTACATATTAATCTTCTTTCAACTTCGCCAATTCCTGTGCAAGTAGTTTAAGGGCAACTTGTGGGTTGGCTTGGCCTTTGGTTGCCTTCATAAGGAATCCTGTAAAGGCCTTGTCGGCGTTACGTTTGCCTGACTTGAAGTCGGCAACAGCAGCTTCGTTATCGGCAAAGACTTGGTGGATGATTGGGATCAAGATAGCTGGATCTGAAATTTGAACCATACCTGCTTTTTCCACGTATTCACGCGCGCCACCGCCATTTTTAGCTAGATGGACAAAGACTTTCTTGGCAATCTTAGATGAAATAGTACCGTCTTCGATGATGGCAATCATTTCAACCAAGTTTTCTGGTGTCAATTCGATTTGTTCCAGTGTTTTACCTTCAGCATTCAAGAACTGAGCAACCTCCCCTTGGAGCCAGTTAGAGACTTGTTTAGCATCGCCACCGAGGGCAACAGCTTTCTCAAAGAAGTCAGAAGTGACTTTATTAGCGGTCAACTGGCTGGCATCATAGTCTGACAAACCAAGGTCAGATACATAACGCGCACGGCGTTCTTTTGGAAACTCCGGCAACTCTGTACGCATTTCCTCAATCCACTCATCTGAAATTTCAAAGAGAGGTAGGTCTGGTTCTGGGAAGTAACGGTAGTCTGCAGCCCCTTCCTTGACACGCATGAGGATGGTTGCCTTGTTAACTTCATCGTAACGGCGTGTTTCTTGACGGATTTGACCACCTGAGCGAAGAATTTCAGCTTGACGTTGAACTTCGTATTCAAGACCTTTGCGAACATTTGAGAAGGAGTTGAGGTTCTTCAACTCAGTCTTGGTACCGAATTTCTCTTGACCATAAGGACGAAGAGAGATGTTGGCATCCACACGCATAGAACCTTCTTCCATCTTAACGTCAGAAATGCCAGCGTACTGGATAACTTCCTTGAGGGCTGTTAGGTAAGCGTAGGCTTCTTCTGGCGAGCGCATGTCGGCTTCAGATACAATCTCAATCAATGGTACCCCTTGACGGTTGAGGTCAACATAAGAGTAGCCATCTGTACCGTGGGTGTTCTTACCAGCATCTTCCTCTAGGTGGGCGCGTTCGATACCGATTTTCTTGGTCGTACCGTCTTCTAGCTCGACTTCAATCCAGCCGTTGTAGCCGATTGGCTCATCAAACTGAGAAATTTGGTAAGCTTTTGGATTATCAGGGTAGAAGTAGTTCTTGCGGTCGAAGTGCATCTTTTTGTGGATGTCCATATTGAGGGCAAGAGCAGCCTTGATACCGGCATCGACAACCCCTTTATTGAGAACTGGCAGAACTCCTGGGAAAGACCAGTCAATCACGTTAGTGTTGGCATTTTGGTCATTTCCAAAGTGGGCAGAAGTAGGTGAGAAGATTTTTGAATTGGTGTTGAGCTCTACGTGGACTTCAAGTCCAATGACTGTTTCAAAGTTCATTAGTTATCACCTCCAAAAATCACGGGTTGTTGTTTGTGGTAGTCTGTTGTTGCTTCAAAAGCAGCAGCAGCTTGGTAAATGGTTTCCTCAGAGTACTTGGGACCAATCAATTGGAGTCCGACAGGTAGACCTTGAGAGAATCCAGCAGGAATCGAAATTCCAGGAAGTCCTGCCAAGTTTACAGGTATGGTCAATAGGTCGGCTAAGTACATGGCAACTGGGTCATGGTTGAGAGAATTCAAGTCATAGGCAACACTTGGAGCAGTTGGACCCAAAATCAAATCATAATCCGCGAAGACTTTTTCGAAATCTTGAATGATAAGTGTACGGACCTGTCCAGCCTTCTTGTAGTAGGCATCGTAGTAACCTGATGAAAGACTGAAAGTACCCAGCATGATACGGCGCTTCACTTCTTCACCAAAACCTTGGCTACGGCTGTTTACATAGATTTCATCAAGATTAGTCGCATCTTCTGCGCGGTAGCCGTAACGGATACCGTCAAAACGTTGCAAGTTTGATGAAGCTTCTGATGAAGCGATGATGTAATAAACGGCAACACCGTATTTAGAGTGAGGAAGGCTGACTTCTTCGACGATAGCACCCAATTTTTCAAAGTGTTTGGCCGCGTTTAAGATTGTTTCCTTAACCTCTGGATCAATTCCTTCGCCTAGGTATTCCTTAGGCAAAGCAATTTTCATGCCCTTGATGTCTTGGCCGATTTTTGAAGTAAAGTCGGCGATGCGGACAGGAGCAGAAGTAGAGTCTTTAGCATCTTCGCTGGCAATAGCGTTGAGCAAGAGGGCATTTTCCTTAACAGTTGGTGCGAAAGGTCCGATTTGGTCTAATGAGCTACCGAAGGCAATGAGACCGAAACGAGAAACTGTTCCGTAGGTTGGTTTGAGACCAACGATCCCGTTGAAGGCAGCAGGTTGGCGGATGGAACCACCCGTATCAGAACCAAGTGACAAGGGGACTTGTCCTGAGGCTACAGCTGCAGCTGAACCACTTGATGAACCACCAGGAACCTTGCTGTGGTCCCAAGCATTTTTAGTTGCTCCGTAGTGAGAAGTCTCACCAGAACCACCCATGGCAAATTCGTCCATGTTAGTTTTTCCTACGACAATCATGCCCTTGGCTTTTGCATTAGCAACCGCAGTTGCATCAAAGATCGGCTCGTAGTTGTAGAGCATTTTTGAGGCAGCGGTTGTGAGAATACCGTCTGTAGAGATGTTATCCTTTACTGCAAGCGGAATTCCTGAAAGGACATTATCAGTGTCAATTCCAGCTTCATCAATGGCTTTAGCTTGAACAAGAGCTTGCTCTTCAGCGATGGTAACAAAAGCGTTGATAGCTGTCTCGCGAGACTTGATATCTTCAAACGTAGCTTGTGTTAATTCTGTTGCAGAAATTTCCTTAGAGACAAGGAGATTGTGCAAGTCTTCAATGGTTTTATTGTTGAAAGTCATTAGGCATCTCCTCCATCGTCTAGGATAGCTGGTACCTTGATATAGTAGTTGTCTTTTTCAGGTACGTTTTTAAACAAGCGATCACGGTCTGTTCCTTCTTCAGCCACATCAGGGCGGAGTACGGTCTTGCGGTCAGCCATGGTCGTAGTAGGTGCGACACCAGTTGTGTCAACTTCGTCCAGCAATTCAACCATGTCAACAATTTTAGACAAGGTCGTTGCAAAGGCAGCAGTTTCTTCTTCAGAGAATTTTAATTTTGAAAGATTGGCAACGTGTGTTACCTCTTCTTGCGTAATTTTCATCTTACATCCTTTCGTGAAATGATGATTTTTAGTCTGTTCTATTTTACCATATTTTCCTATAAATAAGGGAGGGGGAAGTGAAAAGAAATAGAAATTGAAAAAAATGCTAAAATCCGATATAATGGAGTGTTGAAAGGAATGGTAAAATCTAATGTAAAAATCATTCTTAGCTATTGAAACAAGAAAAATAGAGAATCAAAGAAAGAGAACTTATGAATATTCAAGAAGAAATTAAGAAACGTCGTACCTTTGCCATCATCTCTCACCCAGACGCGGGGAAAACAACCATCACTGAGCAGTTGCTCTACTTTGGGGGCGAGATTCGTGAGGCTGGTACCGTAAAAGGAAAGAAAACAGGGACTTTTGCCAAGTCTGACTGGATGGATATCGAGAAGCAACGTGGGATTTCGGTTACTTCATCTGTGATGCAGTTTGACTACGATGGCAAGCGCGTGAATATCCTTGACACACCAGGGCATGAGGATTTCTCAGAAGATACCTATCGTACCTTGATGGCGGTGGATGCTGCGGTCATGGTCGTGGACTCTGCCAAGGGTATCGAGGCGCAGACCAAGAAATTGTTTGAAGTTGTCAAACACCGTGGTATTCCAGTCTTTACCTTTATGAACAAGCTAGACCGTGACGGTCGTGAGCCACTGGACCTCTTGCAAGAATTGGAAGAAGTCTTGGGTATTGCGAGCTATCCGATGAACTGGCCAATCGGGATGGGGAAAGCTTTTGAAGGGCTCTATGACCTCTATAACCAACGCTTGGAGCTCTATAAGGGGGATGAGCGTTTTGCCAGTTTAGAAGATGGGGACAAGCTTTTTAGCAGCAATCCTTTCTACGAGCAGGTAAAAGATGATATTGAACTTTTAAATGAAGCTGGAAATGAGTTTTCAGAGGAAGCTATCCTTGCTGGAGAATTGACACCTGTCTTCTTCGGTTCGGCTTTGACAAATTTTGGTGTGCAGACCTTCCTTGAGACTTTCCTTAAGTTTGCTCCAGAACCACATGGACACAAGAAAACAGATGGCGAAATTGTGGATCCTTACGACAAGGATTTTTCAGGATTTGTCTTTAAAATCCAAGCCAATATGGACCCTCGTCACCGTGACCGCATTGCCTTTGTCCGTATCGTATCTGGTGAATTTGAGCGCGGTATGAGTGTTAACCTGCCTCGTACTGGTAAGGGGGCTAAACTGTCGAATGTGACTCAGTTTATGGCGGAAAGTCGTGAGAATGTAACCAATGCCGTGGCAGGTGATATCATCGGGGTTTACGATACAGGTACTTATCAGGTTGGTGACACTTTGACAGTTGGAAAAAACAAGTTTGAGTTTGAACCGCTGCCAACCTTTACTCCTGAAATTTTCATGAAAGTATCTGCTAAGAACGTTATGAAACAAAAATCTTTCCACAAGGGAATCGAGCAATTGGTGCAAGAAGGAGCTATTCAGCTTTATAAGAATTACCAAACAGGCGAGTACATGCTGGGAGCTGTTGGTCAACTTCAGTTTGAAGTCTTTAAGCACCGTATGGAAGGCGAGTACAATGCAGAAGTGGTCATGAGCCCAATGGGTAAAAAGACCGTTCGTTGGATTAAACCTGAGGACTTGGATGAACGCATGTCATCAAGCCGCAATATCTTGGCTAAAGACCGTTTCGACCAATCAGTCTTTCTCTTTGAAAATGACTTTGCTCTCCGTTGGTTTGCGGACAAGTATCCAGATGTAGAGTTGGAAGAGAAGATGTAAATCGTTACAAATGACTAGCAACATAAAGTTGCTGTCATTTGACGGTAACCGCTATGGCGGCTTACCTAAACGCTTCACTAGGAAAAATCCACGAATGGTATCGATTCGTGGACTTTTCCGTCGTAATGGGAAAGAAGCGAACTAGCTAACTGCTTCACTAACTGAGTTTTACAAATGGAATCGATTTGTAAAACTCAGTGTCGTAGTTCAGTAAAGTTACTTGATTGTGTAACAATCTAAGTAACTAACGCCAAGTTTCTATGGAACTTGGCTAGGCGCTCCACTAGTAAAGTTTTACGAATCGATATTATTCGTAAAACTTTACGTCGTAACTGGTAGTGAGCGGTCTAGCTAACTGCCTCACTAACTACGTTTGGCAAATAGAATCGATTGGTCAAACTACGTGTCGTAGTATAACAATCGGCTTACCTAAACGCTTCACTAGGAAAAATCCACGAATAATATTGATTAGTGGATTTTTCCGTTGTAGCAGAAAGTAGGTAGCCTAGCTAACTGCCTTACTAACTACGTTTGGCAAATGAAATCGATTTGTAAAACTCCGTGTCGTAATGTAAAAATTGTAAACCGTAATGGGACTTCATCTAAAATCTCCACTGGTATGGTTTTACGAACGAATAGGCGAAAATAATGGTTACGTAGAAACATATGATGGGAATAAAAAGAAATGAGATAAAGAGTGAAAGAAGAGAAAAAAGCGATTGTCTTAGGTGCAGATAATGCTTATATGGATAAAGTTGAAACAACAATAAAATCTCTTTGTGTTCATCTATTATAATCTTAAGTTTTATGTTTTTAATGATGACCTTCCGCGAGAATGGTTCCAATTGATGGAAAAAAGACTAGAGACTTTGAATAGTGAGATTGTGAATGTTTAGATTGACAGTAGTATTCTGAAAGGTTATCGTCTCCCCTTTGAGGGACTTTCATATGCGGCTTTTTTAGGTATTTTATTCCAAAGTATGTAAGCGAGTCTCGTGTACTGTATTTGGATTTAGATATTGTTGTAAGAAAATCGATAGATGAGCTGTGGGATTTGGACTTGACGGATATACCCTTAGCTGCAGTTAGAGATGATTTTTATACACATAATTTTAATTCTGGTGTTCTGTTAATCAACAATGGTATGTGGAGAGCAGAAAATGTCACGCAAGACCTGATTTAAGACACAAATAAAAAATCTTCCAATTCTCTGTTTCCGTGTCTGAAGGTTTCTTTTCCTTTCTGTTGATAGACTAGTAGCAGACGATTGATTTGTCTTTCAGAAAGATTAAGTTCGACACAGGCTTGTTTCTTTGTTTTCTTTCCTTGGGCAATAGCTGTTATAGTCATTTAGTTTTAAAAAGCGTTCCAAACATTCAAAAATAGTTGGGACTTCCCTTAATAAATCTGTTACTTTCTTTTTCAAGATAGCCCAAGCTTACTCAATAGGATTCAAATCTGGTGAATAAGGCGGTAGAGGTAAGAAAAAGTGTTTATCTTGGATGCAGAGTTCATCCAAAATGTTCTTGGGATCAA
>NZ_VMMW01000023.1:0-35901 GCF_013277425.1 Streptococcus sp. 79 | reverse complement strand
GTACAACTCAATAATAGCAGATTAATAAGAATTCAGGCTGATATGTATAACCGAGGAGTCATATATCTAACTGGTACAAACTTAAGGGAGTATATAGGTACCGTTAATGTTAAGTTTTATAGAGAATAGAAAGGAAACAACACATGACACAATTTAATGAATTTATTATCGCTTTTGCGACAGGCTTTTTAGCAGTAGCAGTAGGCAGTATCGTGAAAATGGTGAAAGACTATCTTTTGCGAAAAGGCGGAGAGAAAGCGGTGATCATCGCTGAAATCCTAGCCAAGAACGCAGTTCATGCCGTTGAGCAGGTGGCTGCTGAGACAGGTTATAAAGGTGATGAAAAATTGGCACAGGCTCGCACTAAAATCCGGGCAGAGCTGACCAAATATAATATCAGTATGACCGATAAGGACTTGGATACCTTTGTGGAGTCCGCAGTGAAGCAGATGAACGATGCTTGGAGGGAGTAGGTATGGATATCGATACAAGCAGACTACGTACAGGCTTGCCCCAGGTTGGGGTACAGCCTTACCGACAAGTACATGCCCACTCAACAGGCAACCGCAACTCAACCGCTCAAAATGAGGCAGACTACCACTACAGAAAGAACCCTGAGCTTGGTTTCTTCTCTCATGTCGTTGGTAACGGCCGTGTCATGCAGGTCGGTCCTGTAAATAATGGTGCCTGGGACGTTGGGGGCGGTTGGAATGCGGAAAGCTATGCGGCAGTTGAATTGATTGAAAGCCATTCAACTAAAGAAGAATTCATGACAGACTACCGCCTTTATATCGAACTCTTACGCAATCTAGCAGACGAAGCAGGTTTGCCGAAAACGCTTGATACAAGCAGTTTGGAAGGTATCAAAACACATGAATACTGTACCAATAACCAACCAGACAATCATTCAGACCACGTTGACCCGTATCCATATCTAGCCAAATGGGGCATTAGCCGTGAACAGTTCAAGCAGGATATTGAAAGTGGCTTGACAATTGAAACAGGATGGCAGAAGAACGATATAGGCTATTGGTATGTACACTCAGACGGCTCTTATCCAAAAGATAAGTTTGAGAAAATCAATGGAACCTGGTATTACTTCGACGGCTCAGGCTACATGCTTGCAGACCGCTGGAAGAAGCACACAGACGGCAACTGGTACTGGTTTGATAACTCAGGCGAAATGGCGACAGGCTGGAAGAAAATCGCTGAGAAGTGGTATTATTTCGACGTAGAGGGCGCTATGAAGACAGGATGGGTCAAGTACAAGGAGACTTGGTATTATCTTGACGGTAAAGAAGGTGCCATGGTATCAAATGCCTTTATCCAGTCCGCAGACGGAACAGGATGGTACTACCTCAATGCAGACGGAACAATGGCAGACAAGCCAGAGTTCACAGTTGAGCCAGACGGCTTGATTACGACTAAATAATTTTAAAAAATAAAAGGAAAGGAAAACTTTTCTAAAATGTTTATCTACCCCACAGGACTCGTCCTTGTGGGGATTTTTTTGTTAAAAAGAGTAAGAAACATTGACTTTTTTAAAGAAAGATGTCATAATCAAGTTAATTCAAAAAAATATTATGGAGCGAGTAGGAGGAATTTGGGATGTTAAAAAATATAAAACAACCTCAATACTTTAAGTCTTTTTTACTTGGTATGACAGCAATTGTATTGCCTGTTTTTAGCTTTAACCAGAACATTTCGAAAGTAAAAGCTGATACAGTCCCAGACTGGAAGAAAGTCAAAAGTGATTACAAGAAATCAACGATGGGCATTCAGAAAGAGGTAATGAAATTTGGATACCGAGAATAAAGATTTGATTGAAGTCAATAATATTGTTGATGAAGTCGAGCGCTTACCACATGAACAGCGTCAAGTAGTTTTACAGAAGTTGGAAATCTATCAAGGTGACCTACCTCATCCAGATATTCTCAAAGGATATAAAGAGCTATATCCGGATGCTGCTCAAAAGATTATTGATAATGGTATTGCAGAAAGCCAACATCGTAGAGAGATGGAAGATAAATACTTATCAGGGAATATTGCTTCTCATAAATTGGGACAGTTATTTGGCTTTTTAATCGCCCTCGTTGTTATTATTGGTGGAATTTACTTAATAGCAACAGATAAACAAATTGCAGGTAGTGTCTTAACTGGAACTACTGCATTAGGGCTAATTGGTTTGTTTACAGGGAATAATCAAAATAAAAACAAAGACAAAGAATAATTTTTCACCGCAGGCTCAGGCTTGCGGTTTTTTTATTTTTCAAAAACACACATTTTGAACGATTAGAAAGCAAAATCACAATCCTATTGTTCAAAAAAGCGTTTACATGAAGAATATGGAGAGGAAATCGTGGTGTATTATTGTCAAAAACGGTGTTTTGTTAAAAATAAAAAACAGTGACCGAAATCACTGCTTTTTAAGTTCCTGGGCGTATGTTATCATGCTGATAGCGTGTTTTAGACGCATATTCATAATATCCGATACACCATTTTTATACTTGTCCACGGCCTGAATAGACATGCCACAGTTTTTGCTAATAGCATAGGCTGTGGCGTTGTCTAAAAGCCAGCGGATAGCTTCAATATCTACTGACATATATTACCTCGTAAAATACCAAACTGCAAATAGGAGTAGAAGAAGTCCAATAATAAATTCAACTTTTTCACGCTTGGTGGTTTTTCTAACTTTAAGATTTACTTTCATTGTTTTTCCTGTTATAATTTAAGTACACCCCCCGAAGGGGTGGATAGTGATTTTTCACTATCCAAATTCGATGTGCCATTCAAAGCTGATTATAAATAAGTTTATTTTGACTACTAGCTTATTTGTTTTTGCTTTGAGTGGTTTCTTTTTGAACTTAAACATTTCATGTTCCTTTCTACTAGTTTCCTTGTCTAAGGTTTCCTCCTTAACCTTATGTATCCATTATACAACTTTGGTTGCATAATGTCAATAGTTTTGATGGAGTTTTTTTATTTTATTTTTAAAAGACTGTGAGTAATCACGGTTTTCTATTTATAAACTATTAGAAGTAAATTGAAACCTTCTCAACTATACGGGCAAAGATGATTGTAAAAATGAATACGAAGATGAATACGATTTAAAAAAACGATGGAAATTAGTGTAAATGATTTTAACGAAAAATAAGTAAAAACTCAACTATTTACAAGTGATGATAACTATTTGTAAACGTTTTTCACTTATGGTATAATAAGCATTGTATTTATTGTATATGAATCTGGAGAAAAAATCAAAGATATTTTTGAAGGATAATATGAGAATAAGGGAGAATATATGACCTTAGAATGGGAAGAATTTCTAGATCCTTACATTCAAGCTGTTGGTGAGTTAAAGATTAAACTTCGTGGCATTCGTAAGCAATATCGTAAGCAAAATAAGCATTCTCCGATTGAATTTGTGACCGGTCGAGTCAAGCCAATTGAGAGTATAAAAGAAAAAATGGCCCGTCGTGGTATTACTTATGCGACCTTGGAGCACGATTTGCAGGATATTGCTGGTTTGCGTGTGATGGTCCAGTTTGTAGATGACGTTAAGGAAGTAGTGGAGATTTTGCACAAGCGTCAGGACATGCGAATCATACAGGAGCGAGATTACATTACTCATCGAAAAGCATCAGGCTATCGTTCCTATCATTTGGTAGTAGAATATATGGTTGATACCATCAATGGAGCCAAGACTATTTTGGCAGAAATTCAAATACGTACCTTGGCCATGAATTTCTGGGCAACGATAGAACATTCTCTCAACTACAAGTACCAAGGGGATTTCCCAGAGGAGATTAAGAAGCGACTGGAAATTACAGCTAGAATCGCCCATCAGTTGGATGAAGAAATGGGTGAAATTCGTGATGATATCCAAGAAGCCCAGGCACTTTTTGATCCTTTGAGTAGAAAATTAAATGACGGTGTAGGAAACAGTGACGATACAGATGAAGAATACAGGTAAACGAATTGACCTGATAGCCAATAGAAAACCGCAGAGTCAAAGGGTTTTGTATGAATTGCGAGATCGTTTGAAAAGAAATCAGTTTATACTCAATGATAGCAGTCCGGACATTGTCATTTCCATTGGTGGAGATGGCATGCTCTTATCGGCCTTTCATAAGTATGAAGACCAACTTGATAAGGTACGCTTTATCGGTCTTCATACAGGACATCTGGGCTTTTATACCGATTATCGTGATTTTGAGTTGGATAAGTTAATGACCAATTTGCAGCTAGATACCGGAGCAAGGGTTTCTTACCCTGTTCTAAATGTGAAGGTTTTTCTTGGAAATGGAGAGGTCAAGATTTTTCGTGCCCTCAATGAAGCCAGCATCCGCAGGTCTGATCGAACCATGGTGGCAGATATTGTCATCAATGGTGTTCCCTTTGAACGTTTTCGTGGAGACGGGCTAACAGTTTCAACACCGACTGGTAGTACGGCTTATAACAAGTCTCTTGGCGGTGCTGTTTTACACCCTACCATTGAAGCTTTGCAATTAACGGAAATTGCCAGCCTCAATAATCGTGTCTATCGAACGCTGGGCTCTTCCATTATCGTTCCTAAGAAGGATAAGATTGAACTCATTCCAACGAGAAATGATTACCATACCATTTCGGTTGACAATAGCGTTTATTCTTTCCGTAATATTGAGCGTATTGAGTATCAAATCGATCATCATAAGATTCACTTTGTCGCGACTCCTAGCCATACTAGTTTCTGGAACCGTGTTAAGGATGCCTTTATCGGCGAGGTGGACGAATGAGGTTTGAATTTATCGCAGATGAGCATGTCAAGGTTAAGACCTTCTTAAAAAAGCACGAGGTTTCTAAGGGGCTTCTGGCCAAGATTAAGTTTCGAGGTGGGGCTATTCTGGTCAATGACCAACCACAAAATGCAACCTATCTATTGGATCTTGGGGACCGCGTTACTATCGATATTCCCGCTGAGGAAGGCTTTGAAACCTTGGAAGCTATCGAGCGCCCACTGGATATTCTCTATGAGGATGACCACTTTCTAGTCTTGAATAAACCCTATGGAGTTGCCTCTATTCCTAGTGTTAACCACTCCAATACTATTGCCAATTTTATCAAGGGTTACTACGTCAAGCAAAATTACGAAAATCAGCAAGTTCACATTGTGACCAGGCTTGATAGGGATACTTCTGGCTCGATGCTCTTTGCCAAGCACGGCTATGCCCATGCACGATTGGACAAGCAGTTGCAGAAGAAGTCCATTGAAAAACGCTACTTTGCTTTGGTTAAAGGTGATGGACACTTGGAGTCAGAGGGGGAAATTATTGCCCCGATTGCGCGTGATGAAGACTCCATTATTACCAGACGGGTGGCTAAAGGTGGAAAATATGCCCATACTTCCTACAAGATTGTAGCTTCTTATGGAAATATCCACTTGGTCGACATTCGGCTGCACACTGGTCGAACCCACCAAATTCGAGTCCACTTTTCTCATATTGGTTTTCCTTTGTTGGGCGATGATTTGTACGGTGGTAGTCTGGACGACGGCATCCAACGTCAGGCCCTGAATTGCCATTACCTATCCTTTTATCATCCATTTTTAGAGCAAGATTTGCAGTTAGAAAGTCCCTTGCCGGATGATTTCAGCAACCTTATTACCCAGTTATCAACTAATACTCTATAAAAACTGTTTCAGAGTATAATTATTATCTTAAAGGAGAAAACTCATGGAAGTTTTTGAAAGTCTCAAAGCCAACCTTGTTGGTAAAAATGCTCGTATCGTTCTCCCTGAAGGGGAAGAGCCACGTATTCTTCAAGCGACTAAACGTTTGGTAAAAGAAACAGAAGTGATTCCTGTTTTGTTAGGAAATCCTGAAAAAATTAAAATTTATCTTGAAATTGAAGGGATCATGGATGGTTATGAAGTCATTGACCCTCAACATTATCCTCAATTTGAAGAAATGGTTGCTGCCTTGGTGGAGCGTCGCAAGGGCAAAATGTCTGAAGAAGATGCACGCAAGGTTTTGGTTGAAGATGTAAACTACTTTGGTGTTATGTTGGTTTACTTGGGCTTGGTTGATGGAATGGTGTCAGGTGCGATTCATTCAACTGCTTCAACAGTTCGTCCAGCCCTACAAATCATTAAAACTCGTCCAAATGTAACTCGTACTTCAGGTGCCTTCCTCATGGTTCGTGGCTCTGAACGTTACCTATTTGGAGACTGTGCTATCAACATCAATCCAGATGCAGAAGCTTTGGCTGAAATTGCCATCAACTCAGCAATCACAGCTAAGATGTTTGGAATCGAGCCTAAAATTGCTATGCTAAGCTATTCTACTAAAGGTTCAGGTTTTGGTGAAAGCGTTGATAAGGTCGTTGAAGCAACTAAAATTGCTCACGACTTGCGCCCTGACCTTGAAATCGATGGTGAGTTGCAATTTGATGCAGCCTTTGTTCCTGAAACTGCAGCTTTGAAAGCTCCTGGAAGTACGGTAGCTGGTCAAGCAAATGTCTTCATCTTCCCAGGTATCGAGGCAGGAAATATCGGATACAAGATGGCTGAACGTCTTGGTGGCTTTGCGGCAGTAGGTCCTGTTTTGCAAGGTTTGAACAAGCCTGTTAACGACCTCTCTCGTGGATGTAATGCAGATGATGTTTACAAGTTAACCCTTATCACAGCAGCTCAAGCAGTTCATCAATAGTGAAAACTATAAAGCGATATACTATGCTATACTGTAGTTATGAAACTATGTACGAAAAGCACTGCCATTAACTCCTGAGAACTAAATTACTGATTGGTGTCAAAAAGGACAACTTCCAAGCGATGATATCCTGTCTATATACGACCTATAGAAATCTGTAATATACATGTCCGTAAAACGATAAGTTTCCTTTTAAATGAGTATGAAAAGAGAATTTTTCATGAGAAAACGCATAATATTGAGTGCATTTTGTACTGACCCCCAAAAGTTAGACAATTAATTTATCCAAAGGATTTAGTTCTGTACTGCACAGGACTAAGTCCTTTTAGTTTTACCTTAATTCGTTTATTGTTGTAGTAATCAATATAGTCTACAATAGCTTGTTCCAATTGCTTAAGCGACTGAAACGACTTCTCATAACCGTAAAACATTTCCGATTTCAGAATCCCAAAGAAAGATTCCATCATGCCGTTGTCTGGGCTGTTGCCCTTGCGTGACATGGATGCTTGAATTCCCTTACTCTCTAGGAACCGATGATAAGAATCGTGTTGATATTGCCAGCCTTGGTCACTATGGAGAATCGTATTCTCATAGCGCTTCTCTTTGAATGCCTGTTCCAACATTGTTTGTACTTGTTCTAAGTTGGGTGAAGTTGAAAGATTATAGGCGATAATTTCACTATTAAAGCCATCTAAAACTGGTGATAAGTAAAGCTTTTGAGTACTTGCTGGAATGGCAAATTCTGTCACATCTGTGTAGCACTTTTCCATTGTTTTAGAGCCTTCAAATTGACGTTGAATGAGATTCTCTGCTTTCTTACCAACGTCTCCTTTAAACGTCTCCTTTATGAGAAGAATATTTTCGTTTCTGTCGCATTTTAGCTTGTAAATTGAGTACTTTCATCAAGCGTTGAACTCTTTTATGATTTACTAGATAACCACGATTTCTTAGTTCTAAATAAATCCGACGATAACCATAATTTCCCTTGTGTTCGATAAAGATGGATTGAATTTCAGCTTTAAGCTCTTGGTCCTTATCTGGTTTATCTAGCTGTTTCAAGTGATAGTAGTAGGTCAAACGAGCTAGTTTAATGGCTTTTAAAAGAAGATCTAACGAAAACTCAGTCATTAATTCTTGAACAATTTCTGTCTTTCTTCTTTCTCTTTTTCCTCCTTCAATCGGAGTTCTCTTAACTTTTTTAGGATGGCATTCTCCGCTCTCAGGTACTCATTTTCTGCTTGAAGACGTTCTAATTCTGTTCTCTCTTCAGGTCTCTTTTTTGGCTTACGTCCCATTTTAGGTACTCTCCCTCTTGTTTTCTCAACAATAGTATACCCGTTTTTCTTGTATTGTGCTAGTCAATTAAGAAGTATCGTACGACTTGGGAGGCCGTATTCAAGAGAAACTCTATCTTTAGTCCAGCCTTCATGTAAGACTTTATGAATCATTTCTTGTTTTAAATCAGGAGAATAGTAACGATTTTTTCCTTTTTTGACGAACTCTATTCCGTAACGATCAATCAATTTAATCATGTACCTAATATTAGAATTGTTTATCCCAAATTTATTTGAAAGCTTCTCTAAGCTATATCCTTGTTTTCTAAGTTCATAGATCTGAACTTTATCATCATAAGTTAATTTCATAATAAAAACACCCCAAAAGTTAGATTTTTTCTGTCTAACTTTTGGGGTGCAGTTCATTTGCTATTATGCGTTTTTTATAATTTTTGCACCTTTCTTAGCCTTTGTTATCGACAAGTATTGTTTTCTAGCTTCTTGTTTTTAGAATGGCAATTTCCCAGCGAAAGCACCCAGTTTTTTCTTGGTAGTTTTATCGATTTGTTCAAGAGCAGAGTTGATGGCTTGAACGGTCATATCAGAAAGAGTTTCAAGGTCCTCTGGGTCAACGACAGCTGGATTAAAGTCAATGCTGACAACTTTCTTATCTCCAGTTAAGGTCGCTTGGACAAGGTCTTGAGCAGATTTGCCAACAAATTGCATGGCAGCAAGTTCGGCCTGGCTTTGTTCCATTTGTTTTTGAAGTTTTTGTGCTTGACGCATCATGTTTTGCATGTTCATCATAAGATTTCTAAAGTTCCTTTCATCTCAAGGGGATAATCCTTGTTGTTAACAAGTGCCTGATTTTCTCTCCTAATTGTTATTAGTAGCATAGCCATCAAGCCCAAGTATTGATTTTATTATACCATTTTTTTAAGACATAGTCTTTTATTGGTGAGAGTTATTTATATCAAGGAGTGATTAGAAATAAATTAAAATAATTATTTTTGTTAAGAGGGGCTCTATTCTAGTTTCATGGAAATGATTTTACTAAAGGTTTGTATGCTTTGTCTACAAACATGGTACCTCTATCTATTTTCGGATAAATAGTTGTCTATTATTATTTTTATGCTAATAGTAAAATCTAAATGGTAGCCTACGATTTTTTAGAAAGAAAATGGTACAATATTTCTAAGAGAAAATACAATGGGAGGGAAAATGAGGTTATTACCTATAAGAAAAATATCACGTCAGTCTAAAAGGTTAGCACTTTTTTTGACGTTTTGTGCTGGATATGTGGATGCTTACACTTTTATTGTTCGCGGGAATACCCTTGTAGCTGGACAAACTGGAAATGTTGTCTTTCTTTCGGTAGAGCTAATACAGAATAATGTTTCGGATGTTAGGGATAAGCTTTTAACCTTAATAGCGTTTATGCTGGGAGTTTTTTTACTAACCATTTATAGGGAAAAATTGAGAATTGTGAAAAAGCCAATTCTGTCACTGATTCCTTTGGTAATCTTATCAATAATTATTGCTTTTGTGCCACAAACTGTAGATAATATCTATCTAGTGCCGCCCTTGGCCTTCTGTATGGGACTGGTGACAACTGCCTTTGGTGAGGTTTCGGGTATTGCTTATAATAATGCCTTTATGACAGGGAATATCAAACGAACAATGCTAGCTTTTGGAAATTATTTCCGAACTAAGCACACTCCTTTTTTGCGTGAAGGGTTCATATTTGTTAGCCTGCTTAGTAGTTTTATCCTTGGCGTTGTCTTTTCAGCCTATTTGACGATTTTCTATCATGAAAAGACCATTCTTGGTGTTCCTATTATGATGAGCATTTTTTATATCAGCATGCTTTTTGCCTCGTGGCGGAAAAAAGTAAAAGAAAAAGCTTGATTTTAGGTGTTATTACTTGTAAGAAAATAGGAGATATGCTATACTTAGAGAGTTGACTATGCACAATCCTGTGCAACCGCACGAACATCGTTGCTCGTCGTAGAACAAATTTAAACTTTGTTCTACATAGAGCTCTTCTTTTAAGTGGTTCGTCCCACGATGCTAGGCGAGTCTTCACAAAAAGTCGGGGAAACCCATAAAAATCATAGGAGGTGCATAATGAGCACATACGCAATTATCAAAACTGGCGGAAAACAAGTTAAAGTTGAAGTTGGTCAAGCAGTTTACGTTGAAAAATTGAACGTTGAAGCTGGTCAAGAAGTTACTTTTAACGAAGTTGTTCTTGTTGGTGGTGAAAACACTGTTGTCGGAACTCCACTTGTTGCTGGAGCTACTGTGGTTGGAACTGTTGAAAAACAAGGAAAACAAAAGAAAGTGGTTACTTACAAGTACAAACCTAAAAAAGGTAGCCACCGTAAACAAGGTCACCGTCAACCATATACTAAAGTTGTCATCAACGCAATCAACGCTTAATTTTAAGGAGAACACATGATACAAGCAGTCTTTGAGAGAGCCGAAGATGGCGAGCTGAGGAATGCGGAAATTACTGGACACGCCGAGAGTGGCGAATGCGGCTTAGATGTCGTGTGTGCATCGGTTTCTACGCTTGCCATTAACTTTATCAATTCTATTGAGAAATTTGCAGGCTATGAACCAATCCTAGAATTAAACGAAGATGAAGGTGGTTATCTGATGGTTGAAATTCCAAAAGATCTTCCTTCACACCAGAGAGAAATGACCCAGTTATTCTTTGAATCATTTTTCTTAGGTATGGCAAACTTATCGGAGAACTCGTCTGAGTTCGTCCAAACCAGAGTTATCACAGAAAACTAACACGGAGGAAAACATTATGTTAAAAATGACTCTTAACAACTTGCAACTTTTCGCCCACAAAAAAGGTGGAGGTTCTACATCAAACGGACGTGATTCACAAGCAAAACGTCTTGGAGCTAAAGCAGCTGACGGACAAACTGTAACAGGTGGATCAATCCTTTACCGTCAACGTGGTACACACATCTATCCAGGTGTAAACGTTGGTCGTGGCGGAGACGATACTTTGTTCGCTAAAGTTGAAGGCGTAGTACGCTTTGAACGTAAAGGACGCGATAAAAAACAAGTTTCTGTTTACCCAATCGCTAAATAAAAAGGTTCAGTGAACCTTTTTATCCCGAGCCTTGAACTGTAAAGGCGAGGAAGCTAGAAGTAGCATTAAATAAGGCTTTCCGAGTTTTCGGAGAGCCTATTTTTTTGTTTTGATACCCATACTTTTTAATATGTATAGTGGATTGAATCTGGAATAGAACACTGCTAAAAATTGATTTGAGTTTCCTACTCGATTTCTTCAGATTTTATTTCAATTGACTATAAGAACTGGTATCTGGTTTCAAATATTGGCTTGTCATCCCTCCACTTGTCTGAATGGCTTGAGCCGTTCCTTCTGATAAGGAAAAAGATATTCTTTAGCGAGAATCCAAGATAACAGATGGAGAGAAAAATAACCCAGTCTGAAGCACATTAGATGGGAGTTGTTGGAAAGCAGTCATCTAGTTTTTCTTTGCTGCTTTGGCTTTTTCTTTGTCATCAGGGAAAGTGACTTGCTTCAAATCAGGGAGTTTAGGAAATTCTTCAAACATCTTGCCCAAGTTGTCTCATTTTGTAAATTTTACAGCCATAGGTGTACCTCGATTCTAAATTCTACCTTTTCGGCACCAATTAGTAATTTAAAGTTCTCAGGAGTTAGTTGCATTGCTTTTTTATACATAAGCATAGTATGACACTTTATGGTTACCGAACAAGTCTAATCACTCCTTTCAAACTTTTGAAGATGTCCTACAAGTTTTTGAGAAGAATATTGCAAAGTTCATAGTTAAGCAACGATAGAGTGAAGTGCTTTTTGAAAATAGCTACACTTCAGGTGAAAAAAACGACATTTCAGATTTTCTGTTCCAGAAATAGCTATCGCTATGATATAATTATTTTATGATTATTACTATTCCTATAAAAAACCAAAAAGATATTGGCACACCATCTGATTCAGTCGTTGTTCTCGGCTATTTTGATGGCATACATAAGGGGCATCAAGAATTATTTCGTGTTGCCAACAAAGCTGCGAGAAAGGATTTATTGCCTATCGTCGTTATGACCTTTAATGAATCTCCAAAGATCGCTTTAGAGCCTTATCATCCAGATTTGTTTTTGCATATTTTGAACCCTGCTGAACGTGAAAGAAAATTAAAGCGCGAAGGTGTAGAGGAATTATATCTCCTTGATTTTAGTAGTCAATTCGCTAGTCTCACTGCACAAGAATTCTTTGAAACTTATATCAAGGCTATGAATGCCAAAATTATTGTTGCAGGTTTTGATTATACATTTGGTTCTGACAAAAAAACAGCAGAAGATTTAAAGGATTACTTTGATGGAGAAGTTATCATTGTTCCACCTGTAGAAGATGAGAAAGGAAAGATTAGTTCAACTCGTATCCGTCAAGCTATTTTAGATGGAAATGTGAAAGAAGCAGGAAAACTTTTGGGGGCACCGCTTCCATCAAGAGGTATGGTGGTTCATGGTAATGCTCGTGGTCGTACAATTGGTTATCCGACAGCGAATTTAGTGCTTTTAGACCGTACTTATATGCCAGCAGATGGCGTTTATGTCGTTGATGTTGAGATTCAAAGACAGAAGTATCGTGCTATGGCTAGTGTCGGGAAAAATGTGACCTTTGATGGAGAAGAAGCACGTTTTGAAGTCAATATTTTTGATTTTAATCAAGATATTTATGGGGAAACCGTCATGGTTTATTGGCTTGATCGCATTCGAGATATGACCAAATTTGACTCAGTTGATCAATTAGTGGATCAGTTAAAGGCTGATGAAGAAGTAGCTCGGAATTGGTCTTAAGAGCATAAGTAAATAAAAAAGAGGTTATTTGTAACCCAAAAGATAGATGAATAATACTCTTCGAAAATCAAATTCAAACCACGTCAGCTTCGCCTTGCCGTACTCAAGTACAGCCTGCGGCTAGCTTCCTAATTTGCTTTTTGATTTTCATTGAGTATAAGTCTAACTTTTGAGATCACTACACTACCTCTTTTTATTCTTTTTCAAAGGTGAATCCTTCTCCTAGGATTTCATGGGCTTCTGTAATGGTTATAAAGGCTTGAGGATCGATTCGATGAATCATTTCTTTCATTTTCACAATCTCATTTCTACCGACAATACAGTAGATGATTTTCAAATTTTCTTTACTATAGTAGCCGTGACCAGAAATAAAAGTAACACCTCTTCCGAGGTCATCATTAATTGCCTTAGCAAGTTGGTCAGGACGTTTTGTGATAATCATAAAGCCTTTGCCGGCATATCCTCCTTCACCAATCAAATCAATAACACGAGAAACAATAAAATCAAACAAAAGCGTGTAGGAAACCAATCTCAAATCCTTGAAGATTAGGAGAATCAACATGAGAATACAAAAATCTAAGATAAAGAGCAGTTTTCCTATGGATATATGAGTGTATTTGTTGAGAATACGAGCTAGAATATCAGTTCCGCCAGTTGTACCTCCAGCATTAAAAATAATTCCAAGGCCAATTCCTAATAGGATTCCCGCTATAAGGGCTGTGATTAGTAAATCACCTTGAAGATCAATATGAAGGGGAATATGCTCAAAAAAAGCTAACCAGGCGGACAAAGCTAAGGTTCCTAGTAAACTAGAATAGAGGGATTTGGCTCCAAAAATCTTCCAAGCTAGGATGAAAAGGGGAATATTAATCAGCAGGTTCATGAGGGAAACAGGGATTTTAAAAAGATAAAAGGTGATGAGGGTAATGCCTGTCGCCCCTCCTTCAAAGAGATGATGGGGAACTACAAAATAAGTCAGTCCAAAAGCATAAATAGCAGCACCTAGTAAAATGGTAAAAATGGGGTAAATTTTTTTAATCATAGGACACCTCTTTTCTTATAAGTTGATTATATCAAATTTTACAGAAAATTTGATTGACTCCATTAGGATTTTTAATCTTTTTTTTGATATAATTAGAAGCAAGGAAACCAATCTGAATCCTAAAATAGAAAGATTGATACTATGACAAAAATTAAGATTGTAACCGATTCATCTGTTACTATTGAACCTGAACTAGTAAAGCAATTAGATATTACAATTGTTCCATTATCTGTAATGATTGATAATGTTGTTTATTCTGATGCTGATTTGAAAGAAGAAGGTAAATTTCTTCACTTGATGCAAGAAGCTAAGAATCTTCCAAAAACAAGCCAGCCGCCTGTAGGTGTCTTCGCTGAAGTGTTTGAAGACCTATGCAAGGATGGCAGCCAGATTCTTGCTATTCATATGTCCCATGCTCTTTCGGGGACTGTAGAAGCAGCGCGTCAAGGTGCTAGTTTATCTACTGCCGACGTGACTGTTGTTGATAGTTCCTTCACTGACCAAGCCCTGAAATTCCAAGTTGTTGAGGCTGCGAAGTTAGCTCAAGAAGGTAAAGATATGGAGACAATTTTATCTCATGTAGAAGAGGTTAAAAACCATACAGAGCTTTATATTGGTGTTTCAACTTTGGAAAATCTTGTCAAAGGTGGACGAATTGGCCGTGTAACTGGATTGTTGAGCTCACTTCTCAATATCCGTGTTGTCATGCAAATGAAAGACCATGAATTGCAGCCAATGGTTAAAGGTCGTGGAGCTAAAACTTTTAAAAAATGGTTAGATGAGTTGATAACATCGCTTTCTGAACGTTCTGTAGCAGAGATTGGAATTTCATATTCTGGTAGTGATGATTGGGCAAAAGAGATGAAAGAAAGCTTACAAGCTTATGTTGAACAGCCAATTTCTGTTTTGGAAACGGGTTCCATTATTCAAACTCACACGGGTGAGAATGCGTGGGCTATTTTGGTACGTTACCATTCCTAAAAAATAAATAAAATGGGAAGAAATAGCGTTTTTAACTTGACCTAAAAGGGATTTTAGGATATGATTATATTTGTTAATTAGAAATTATTTGGAGGAATCGTTAACATGGCAAACAAACAAGATTTGATCGCTAAAGTAGCAGAAGCTACAGAATTGACTAAGAAAGACTCAGCAGCAGCAGTTGAAGCTGTATTTGCAGCAGTAGCTGACTATCTTGCAGCTGGTGAAAAAGTTCAATTGATCGGTTTTGGTAACTTTGAAGTTCGTGAGCGTGCAGAACGTAAAGGTCGCAACCCACAAACTGGTAAAGAAATGACAATTGCAGCTTCTAAAGTTCCAGCATTCAAAGCTGGTAAAGCTCTTAAAGACGCTGTTAAATAATCAGTCTTTAAAAAGCCTATTGTATCAAGCTTTCTAGCTTGGTCGGTAGGCTTTTTAATTATGAAATCTAGTAATAAATAGAGTTAAAAAGTTGAATGTTCCGAAAATATTGTATATATAGTAGACTGAATCTAAAATAGTACGAAACAATTGCTAAAACATTTATAGAAATTAATTTTACTTTCCCAATCGATTTGTTCTCATCTTATTTCAATTTGCTATACGTACGTATATAATGAAAAGAATTAAATAATAGACTTGTGCGATAACTATTTGAAGCAAGATTAGCTGGTTAGAAAGTCCAACAAGATAGCGAAGGAATCTAACATAAATTTTACATAATTTACTTTATGTTACAAACCCTTCGCTAAAATACTTACCATTATCTTGAATGCCTTAGGGAAACATGCTATACTACTTGTATGATTATTTTACAAGCTAATAAAATTGAACGTTCTTTTGCAGGAGAGGTTCTTTTCGATAATATCAACCTGCAAGTTGATGAACGAGATCGGATTGCCCTTGTTGGGAAAAATGGTGCAGGTAAGTCTACTCTTTTGAAGATTTTAGTTGGAGAAGAGGAGCTAACTAGCGGAGAAATCAATAAGAAAAAAGATATTTCTCTGTCTTACCTAGCCCAAGATAGCCGTTTTGAATCTGAAAACACTATCTACGATGAAATGCTTCATGTCTTTGATGATTTGCGTCGGACTGAGAAACAACTGCGTCAGATGGAGCTGGAGATGGGTGAAAAGTCTGGTGAGGATTTGGATAAACTGATGTCAGATTACGACCGCTTATCTGAAAATTTTCACCAAGCAGGTGGTTTCACTTATGAAGCTGATATTCGAGCGATTTTGAATGGATTCAAGTTTGACGAGTCTATGTGGCAGATGAAAATTGCTGAGCTTTCTGGTGGTCAAAATACCCGTCTGGCGCTGGCCAAAATGCTTCTTGAAAAGCCAAATCTCTTGGTCTTGGACGAGCCAACCAACCACTTGGATATTGAAACCATCGCCTGGCTAGAGAATTATTTGGTAAACTATAGCGGCGCCCTCATTATCGTCAGCCACGACCGTTATTTCTTGGATAAGGTTGCGACGATTACGCTGGATTTGACCAAGCATTCCTTGGATCGCTATGTGGGGAATTACTCTCGTTTTGTTGAGTTGAAGGAGCAGAAGCTAGCTACTGAAGCAAAAAACTATGAAAAGCAACAAAAGGAAATCGCTGCTCTGGAAGACTTTGTCAATCGCAATCTAGTCCGTGCTTCAACGACCAAACGCGCCCAATCCCGTCGTAAACAACTAGAAAAAATGGAGCGTTTGGACAAGCCTGAAGCTGGCAAGAAATCAGCCAATATGACCTTCCAGTCTGAAAAAACGTCTGGTAATGTTGTATTGACTGTTGAAAATGCAGCTATTGGCTATGATGGGGAAGTCCTGTCACAACCGATTAGCCTAGATCTTCGTAAGATGAATGCTGTCGCTATCGTTGGTCCAAATGGTATCGGCAAGTCAACCTTTATCAAGTCTATTGTGGACCAGATTCCTTTTATCAAGGGGGAAAAGCGCTTTGGCGCTAATGTTGAGGTTGGTTACTATGACCAGACCCAAAGCAAGCTGACACCAAGTAATACTGTACTGGATGAACTCTGGAATGATTTTAAGTTGACACCAGAAGTTGAAATCCGTAACCGTCTAGGTGCCTTCCTTTTCTCAGGAGATGATGTCAAAAAATCAGTTGGCATGCTGTCTGGTGGCGAGAAAGCACGTTTGCTTTTGGCTAAATTGTCTTTGGAAAACAACAACTTCTTGATTCTGGACGAGCCAACCAACCACTTGGATATTGATAGCAAGGAAGTGTTGGAAAATGCCTTGATTGACTTCGATGGAACTCTTCTCTTCGTCAGCCACGACCGTTACTTTATCAATCGTGTGGCAACTCATGTACTGGAATTGTCTGAGAATGGCTCGACTCTTTACTTGGGAGATTACGATTATTATGTCGATAAAAAGGCTGAAATGGAAGTCGGTCTGACAGAGGAAGCTTCAACCAGCAATCAAGCAAAAGAAGCAAGCCCAGTTAATGACTATCAAGCTCAGAAAGAAAGTCAAAAAGAAGTTCGTAAGCTCATGCGACAAATCGAAAGTCTAGAAGCTGAAATTGAAGAGCTAGAAAGTCAAAGCCAAGCCATTTCTGAACAAATGTTGGAAACAAACGATGCCGACAAACTGATGGAATTGCAGGCTGAGCTGGACAAAATCAGCCACCGTCAGGAAGAAGCTATGCTTGAGTGGGAAGAATTATCAGAGCAGGTGTAAAGATGGAACATCTTGGAAAAGTATTTCGTGAATTTCGAACAAGTGGAAATTATTCTTTAAAGGAAGCAGCAGGCGAGTCCTGTTCAACCTCTCAGTTATCTCGCTTTGAGCTTGGGGAATCTGACCTAGCAGTCTCACGTTTTTTTGAAATTTTGGATAATATTCATGTGACCATTGAAAATTTCATGGACAAGGCTAGGGATTTTCAAAATCATGAACATGTTGCTATGATGGCACAGATTATCCCACTTTACTACTCAAATGATATTGCAGGTTTTCAAAAGCTTCAAGAAGAACAACTTGAAAAGGCTAAGAGTTCGACGACTCCCCTTTATTTTGAGCTGAACTGGATTTTGTTACAGGGTCTGATTTGTCAAAGAGATTCGAGTTATGATATGAAGCAGGATGATTTGGATAAGGTAGCAGATTATCTCTTCAAAACAGAAGAATGGACTATGTATGAGTTGATTCTTTTCGGTAACCTCTATAGTTTCTACGATGTGGACTATGTCACTCGGATTGGTAGAGAAGTTATGGAGAGGGAGGAATTTTACCAAGAGATTGGTCGCCATAAGAGATTAGTGTTGATTTTAGCCCTTAATTGTTACCAGCATTGTTTAGAGCATCTTTCTTTTGATAACGCTAGCTATTTTGAGGCTTATACAGAGAAGATTATTGGTAAAGGTATTAAGCTTTATGAGCGTAATATTTTCCATTATTTAAAAGGTTTTGTCTTATATCAAAAAGGAAAGTGTAAAGAAGGTTATAAGCAGATGCAAGAGGCCATGCATATTTTTGACGTGCTAGGTCTTCCAGAGCAAGTAGCCTATTATCAGGAACACTACGAAAAATTTATCAAAAATTAATTTTCCCAAATAAGGGAAAAAATAAAAAGCTCCTTTCAGTTTTGATAAAATAGTTTCAAAATTTGAGAGGAGTTTTTATATGAATCGCTATGCAGTACAGTTGATTAGCCGTGGAGCTGTTAACAAGATAGGGAATATGCTCTATGATTATGGAAATAGTGTCTGGTTGGCTTCCATGGGGACTATGGGACAGACAGTTTTAGGAATGTATCAGATTTCTGAACTCGTCACATCTATTCTAGTCAATCCCTTTGGTGGAGTCATTTCAGACCGTTTTTCTCGTCGTAAGATTTTAATGGTGGCAGACCTTGTTTGTGGGATTCTTTGTCTGGCTATTTCTTTCATAAGGAATGATAGCTGGATGATTGGGGCTTTGATTGTTGCCAACATTGTTCAGGCGATTGCTTTTGCCTTTTCTCGTACAGCCAATAAAGCTATTATAACTGAGGTTGTTGAGAAAGATAAGATTGTGATCTATAACTCTCGCTTAGAGCTGGTTTTGCAGGTTGTAGGTGTTAGCTCTCCTGTTCTTTCCTTCCTTGTTTTACAGTTTGCAAGTCTCCATATGACGCTACTGCTAGACTCGCTGACTTTTTTCATTGCTTTTGTTCTAGTGGCTTTCCTTCCAAAAGAGGAAGCAAAAGTTCGAGAGAAAAAGGCTTTTACTGGGAGAGATATGTTTGTAGATATCAAGGATGGGTTACACTATATCTGGCATCAGCAAGAAATTTTCTTCCTTTTGCTGGTAGCTTCCAGCGTTAATTTCTTTTTTGCAGCTTTTGAATTTCTCCTCCCCTTTTCGAATCAGCTTTACGGGTCAGAAGGAGCCTATGCAAGTATTTTAACTATGGGGGCTATTGGTTCCATCATTGGGGCTCTTCTAGCTAGTAAAATTAAAGCTAATGTTTATAATCTTTTGATTTTACTGGCTTTGACAGGTGTCGGAGTTTTTATGATGGGATTACCACTGCCAACTTTTCTTTCCTTTTCTGGAAATTTAGTTTGTGAATTGTTTATGACGATTTTTAATATTCACTTTTTTACTCAAGTACAAACCAAGGTTGAGAGCGAATTTCTTGGGAGAGTACTAAGTACAATTTTTACCTTAGCTATTCTATTTATGCCTATTGCAAAAGGATTTATGACAGTCCTGCCAAGTGTACATCTCTCTTCTTTCCTGATAATTGGAAGTGGTGTTATCATCTTGTCTTGTATATCGTTTATTTATGTTCGAACTCATTTTGAAAAATTTATATAAGGTTGCTTGAGTTTTAAAAATAATTCCAAACTAAGTGTTTTTTCCGCCCTTCTCGTTTGTGAGGAGGGCTTGTTTTATGGTAAAATGGTTTTATGAATAAAAGAATGAATGAGTTAGTCGCCTTGCTCAATCGCTATGCGGCTGAGTACTATACCAGCGATAATCCCTCGGTTTCAGACAGTGAGTATGATCGCCTTTACCGAGAGTTGGTTGAGTTAGAAACTGCCTATCCAGATCAAGTGCTAGCAGACAGTCCGACCCATCGTGTTGGTGGCAAGATTTTAGATGGTTTTGAAAAATACAGTCATCAGTATCCTCTTTATAGTTTGCAGGATGCTTTTTCACGTGAGGAGCTTGAAGCTTTTGATGCGCGTGTTCGTAAGGAAGTGGCTTATCCGACCTATATTTGTGAGCTGAAAATCGATGGCTTATCTATCTCGCTGACTTATGAAAAGGGGATTTTAGTTGTTGGTGCAACACGTGGAGACGGTTCTATTGGAGAAAATATCACAGAAAATCTCAAACGTGTTAAGGACATTCCTTTGACTTTGCCAGAAGAACTAGATATCACAGTTCGTGGGGAATGTTACATGCCACGCGCTTCCTTTGACCAAGTTAACCAAGCGCGCCAAGAAAATGGAGAGCCTGAATTTGCTAATCCTCGTAATGCGGCAGCAGGAACTCTGCGTCAGTTGGATACAGCAGTAGTTGCCAAGCGCAATCTTGCTACCTTCCTCTATCAAGAAGCCAGCCCGTCAACTCGTGATAGTCAAGAAAAGGTTTTGAAGCACCTAGAACAACTAGGTTTTGTGGTTAATCCTAAGCGAATTCTGGCTGAAAGCATGGATGAAATCTGGAATTTTATCCAAGAAGTTGGACAAGAACGAGAAAATCTGCCTTACGATATTGATGGAGTGGTAATCAAGGTCAACGACCTAGCAGGCCAAGAAGAACTTGGCTTTACCGTTAAAGCTCCAAAGTGGGCAGTAGCCTACAAGTTCCCAGCTGAAGAAAAAGAAGCTCAACTCTTATCAGTTGATTGGACAGTTGGCCGTACGGGTGTTGTAACCCCAACTGCGAATCTAACACCAGTACAACTAGCTGGTACAACTGTTAGCCGTGCGACTCTGCACAATGTGGATTATATTGCTGAAAAAGATATCCGAAAAGATGATACGGTTATCGTTTATAAGGCTGGAGATATTATCCCTGCCGTTTTACGTGTAGTAGAGTCCAAACGGGTTTCTGAAGAGAAACTGGATATCCCTACAAACTGTCCAAGTTGTAACTCTGACTTGCTGCACTTTGAAGATGAAGTGGCCCTGCGTTGTATCAATCCGCGTTGCCCTGCTCAAATCATGGAAGGCTTGATTCACTTTGCTTCTCGTGATGCTATGAATATTACAGGCCTTGGTCCATCTATTGTTGAGAAACTCTTTGCTGCTAATTTAGTCAAGGATGTGGCGGATATTTATCGTTTGCAAGAAGAAGATTTCCTCCTTTTAGAGGGGATCAAGGAAAAGTCCGCTGCTAAACTGTATCAGGCTATCCAAGCATCTAAGGAAAATTCTGCCGAGAAGCTCTTATTTGGTTTGGGAATTCGCCATGTCGGAAACAAGGCCAGTCAGCTTTTACTTCAACATTTCCACTCAATTGAAAATCTGGTTCAGGCAGATCCAGAGGAAGTGGCTAGTATTGAGAGTCTGGGTGGTGTGATTGCCAAGAGTCTCCAGACTTATTTTGCGACAGAAGGCTCTGAAATTCTCCTCAGAGAATTGAAAGAAGCTGGGGTCAATCTGGATTATAAAGGTCAAACTGTAGTAGCGGATGCAGCCTTGTCAGGTTTGACAGTGGTATTGACTGGAAAATTGGAACGGCTCAAGCGCTCAGAAGCTAAAAGTAAACTCGAAAGTCTGGGGGCCAAAGTGACAGGCAGTGTGTCTAAAAAGACCGACCTCGTCGTGGCAGGAGCAGATGCTGGAAGTAAACTTCAAAAGGCGCAAGAACTTGCTATCGAAGTTCGAGATGAAGCTTGGCTAGAAAGTTTGTAACAATGACAGAAGAAAGAAAACGTGCGCGTTTAATTTATAACCCAACCTCAGGGCAGGAAATTATCAAGAAAAATATAGCAGAAGTGCTGGATGTTTTGGAAAATATTGGCTATGAAACCAGTGCCTTTCAAACGACTCCAGAACCTCTTTCGGCACAAAAAGAAGCTGAGAGAGCAGCCAAAGCTGGTTTTGATTTGATTATTGCTGCAGGTGGTGATGGAACAATTAATGAGGTAGTCAATGGGGTTGCCTCGCTCGATAAGAGACCTCGGCTTGCTATCATCCCAACAGGTACGACTAATGATTATGCGCGTGCCCTAAAAATTCCAATGGGTGATCCTGTTGCGGCTGCTCAGATTATTGCTAAAAATGAGACCATTCATATGGATATTGGACGAGCTTTTGGCGACAAATATTTTATTAATATTGCCGCTGCTGGAACCTTAACCGAATTGACTTACAGTGTTCCAAGTGAAGTCAAGACGCGTCTTGGTTATTTTGCCTATGTTGCTAAAGGCATTGAAATGTTTCCTAAGACCAAGGTTCGTCCAGTGAGAATCACACACGATCAGGGGGTCTTTGAAGGAGAGGTGTCCTTGATTTTTGTTGCCTTGACCAATTCCATTGGAGGGTTTGAGCAGTTAGCGCCTGATACCAAGTTAGACGATGGTAATTTTACTCTGATTTTGGTCAAGACAGACAAGCTATTTGATATGTTGGGCTTATTGATACAGGCCATTAATGGTGGTCAGCATGTCTCAGACGTCAATATCGAATACCTTAAAACTAGCAAACTACGTTTAGAAGTTTTAGATGACCAAGAACCATTTATGCTGAACCTAGATGAGGAATATGGAGGAGATACCCCAGTTGAACTTCAAGTCTGCCATCATCACATCGAATTTTTTGTCAATCGAGACGAGATTAGTCAAGAATTTATTAGTGAAATAGAAACGAATTAAAAAGTAAAAAGGAAAAATAAAAATGTATAACTACCCTATGCGCATTCATTACCATCGCAAGAATGGTGAATACGACACTTGCTCTTTTGTAAAGAGTAAGGATCAACGAATTGATTTACTAACTTACCAAGAAGATTATTTTGGAGCCTTATTTAGCTTTGAACACCCAAGTGCTCATCCCTTAGAAAGCTTGAATTTTGTGGTTCACACAGGCCAAACTAGTAAAGAATATGCTATCCGTTTTAATCACTATCCCCTCTTAACAGAGGTCTGGATTTTGGAAGGCGATGATAGAATTTATTATTCTGAAAATCCTGCAATTGCAAGTCCTTTCTATAAAAATCAAAATCCTTTTGCTTTTGACAAGGCTATCAATAGCGCTAGTTTCGACCACCACTGGGGCTACCAAGGGGAATTGGGTTGCCGTGTAGAGGACAATCAGGCTCGTTTTGCTCTCTGGGCTCCAACAGCGACAGAAGTGCAGGTTGTCGTTTATGAATCAGCTGCTAATGATGCTCCTGTTTGGAAGACCTTTGAGATGGAGAGAGGCAATCGCTACTCTTATAATCACAAGGACAATACAATCGGTGTCTGGAGTTTGGATGTTGAGGAAGATTTGACTGGTAAGGCTTATCAGTATCAAGTCCAATTCCCTCACCACCAAACAGTGACACGCGATCCCTATACCATCGCGACCAGTCCTGATGGCAAACGTTCAGCTATCCTGAGCCATGAAGAAAAGCAAGTTGCAAACTTCGAGGTCAAGCACTGTTCAGAGGCTACTTGGCGCTTGGCAAATCCATGTAAGGCAGTTATTTGTGAAATGCACATTCGTGATTTGACCAAATCACCGACCTCAGGTGTGGATGAACATCTTCGAGGAACTTTCTTAGGTGCTGCACAGACTGGAACAGTTAACCAGTACGGCCAAGCAACTGCTTTTGATTACATCAAGAAGCTGGGCTACAATTATGTTCAGTTGCAACCAATTGCAGACCGTCACAAAGAATACGATGAGGATGGGAATGTAACCTACAACTGGGGTTATGACCCACAAAACTATAACGCGCCAGAAACTAGTTTTTCAACTAATCCAGACGACCCAGCTCAGGTTATTCGTGATTTGAAGACCATGGTTCAAGCTTACCACGATGCGGGTATTGGTGTTATTATGGATGTGGTCTATAACCATACCTTCTCAGTTGTTGATGCACCTTTCCAAACAACTGTCCCTGATTACTATTATCGTATGAATCCAGACGGTACCTTCCAGAATGGAACAGGCGTTGGAAATGAAACAGCCAGTGAACACGAAATGTTCCGCAAGTATATGATTGATTCTCTTCTATACTGGGTTCAGGAATACAATATTGACGGCTTCCGTTTTGACTTAATGGGGATTCATGATGTCAAGACTATGCAGATGATTCGTCAAAGCTTAGATGAAATCGACCCTAACATTATCCTCTATGGAGAAGGTTGGGACATGGGAACAGGTCTTGCACCTTATGATAAGGCTAAGAAAGACAACGCCTACGAAATGCCAAATATTGGTTTCTTTAATGACAATCAGCGTGATGCTGTCAAAGGTGGAGAAGTTTACGGTGCTATCAAGTCAGGTTTTGTCAGCGGTGCTGCGACAGAGCCAATTCTAGCCAAAGCAATCCTAGGAAGTCGTGAATTAGGAACCTATACACATCCAAATCAGGTGCTTAACTATGTGGAAGCCCATGACAATTACAATCTTCACGATTTATTGGCAACCCTTCATCCAAACCAAAGTTCAGAACAAATCATGCGCAAGGTCGAGACAGCCACAGCTATGAACCTACTCATGCAAGGGATGGCCTTTATGGAAATCGGTCAAGAATTTGGTCGTACCAAACTGGTTGCGACTGGTGAGAATGGTGAGTTGACCCATGATGATAGAGAGCGTGCGATGAATAGCTATAATGCTCCTGACAGTGTGAACCAAGTCAACTGGGATTTGATCAATGAGCGTCAAGACAGTATTGAGTTTATCCGTCAAGTCATCCGATTGAAGACAAAAACTGGTGCCTTTTCTTACTCTAGCTATGATGAAATTTACCATCATGTCTTTGTGCATTCTGCGATTGAACATAGCGGCTGCCTTATCTATGAAGTTCATGGGAAAGAACACCTCTTGGTGGTTGTGAATGCTAAATCAGAACCCTATCAATTTGAAAATGCAGGAAATTTAGCTATGTTGGTAACTAATAGTCGTTCAAAAGAAGATAATGTGTTAGATGATATTAGTCTAGCTGTCTTGAGTGTTTTATAAAGACCATCTATCTCGCTATTCTAACACATCATTGGAAGTGAACGAATAGAAAGAACTTAGTTGATAACTCACTTGTATAGAAAATTTGATAAATATTTTCATCAAACGTGTAAAATCAGGAAATTGTTTTCCTGGTTTTATTTTTTTGCTATAAAACAATAATAATCATAGAAAAATACGAACTTTTTGGTATTATAGTAGAGAAAAGAAAGGTGTTTTCACATTTTTTTGAAAAAATATTGCTTTACAATTGAACGAGAAAGTGAACTTTTTGTAGATTTTCAAAATAATTTTAAAGAAGTATAGTAATTTACTTGAATCTTCTCTAAAAAAGTAGTATAATAAAAACACAGAAAACGCTTACAGCAGAAAGGGAGTATATGGATAGAAGAGAAGCATTGCGCACCTTTATGACAGGTGAGAATTTTCACCTCCAGCATTATCTGGGAGCGCATAGGGAAGAAAAAGATGGTGAGTCTGGCTATACTTTCCGAGTTTGGGCACCCAATGCTCAGGCAGTTCACTTGGTAGGGGATTTCACCAATTGGGTTGAAAATCAAATTCCGATGGAACGGAATGAATTTGGAGTCTGGGAAGTCTTTACCAGTTTTGCTCAAGAAGGCCAAATTTACAAGTACCATATCACACGTGCAAATGGTCATCAGCTTATGAAGATTGATCCTTTGGCTGTACGGTATGAGGCACGACCTGGTACTGGAGCGATTTTAACAGAGATTCCAGAGAAAAAATGGAAGGATAGACTCTGGCTAGCCCGTAGAAAACGCTTAAGCTTTGAAGAGCGTCCTGTCAATATTTACGAGGTTCATGCTGGCTCTTGGAAGAGAAATCCAGACGGTAGTCCCTATAGTTTTGCTCAATTGAAAGATGAACTCATTCCTTACCTAGTTGAGATGAACTATACTCACATTGAGTTTATGCCCTTGATGTCTCACCCTCTCGGTTTGAGTTGGGGCTATCAGCTTATGGGTTACTTTGCTTTAGAGCATGCCTATGGTCGTCCTGAAGAGTTTCAAGATTTTGTTGAGGAATGTCACTTAAACAATATTGGGATTATTGTGGACTGGGTACCTGGTCACTTCACTATTAATGATGATGCCTTAGCCTATTACGATGGGACACCGACTTTTGAGTATCAGGACCATAATAAGGCTCATAACTATGGTTGGGGAGCACTCAATTTCGACCTTGGGAAGAATGAAGTCCAGTCCTTCTTGATTTCTAGCATTAAGTTTTGGATTGACTTTTACCATTTGGACGGTATTCGCGTGGATGCGGTTAGCAACATGCTCTATCTAGATTACGATGATGCCCCATGGACACCGAATAAAGATGGCGGTAATCTCAACTATGAAGGATATTATTTCCTTCAACGCTTGAATGATGTCATTAAACTAGCTCATCCAGATGTGATGATGATAGCTGAGGAAAGTTCATCAGCTACTCAGATTACTGATACAAAGGATTCAGATGGTCTTGGCTTTGACTACAAATGGAATATGGGCTGGATGAATGATATTCTCCGTTTCTATGAAGAAGATCCGATTTATCGTACATACGACTTTAACCTAGTGACTTTCAGCTTTATGTATGTCTTCAAGGAGAATTATCTCCTACCATTCTCACACGATGAAGTTGTTCATGGCAAGAAGAGTATGATGCACAAGATGTGGGGAGATCGCTATAATCAATTCGCAGGCTTGCGCAATCTCTATACGTACCAAATTTGTCACCCTGGTAAGAAATTGCTCTTCATGGGTAGTGAATACGGCCAATTCCTAGAATGGAGATCTGAAGAGCAGTTGGAATGGTCTAATCTAGAAGACCCTATGAATGCTAAGATGAAGTATTTCACTTCTCAGCTAAACCAGTTTTACAAAGATCATCGCTGTCTGTGGGAAATCGATACCAGCTATGATGGTATTGAAATCATTGATGCGGATAATCGAGACCAGAGTGTTCTTTCCTTCATCCGTAAGGGTAAGAAGGGCGACATGCTAGTCTGCGTCTTTAATATGGCACCTGTTGAACGAAAAGATTTTACAATCGGTCTGCCTGTTGCAGGGATTTATGAAGAAGTCTGGAATACTGAGTTAGAAGAGTGGGGAGGCGTTTGGAAAGAACATAATCAAACTGTTCAAACGCAAGAAGGACTATGGAAAGATTATGAGCAGACCTTGACCTTTACCCTACCGGCTATGGGAGCAAGTGTTTGGAAAATCAAACGCCGCTTGAAATCTGATAAAACTGTCACAAGTAAAAACCAAAAAGGAGTAGAAAATGAAGAATGAAATGTTAGCTTTGATTCTTGCTGGTGGGCAAGGAACTCGTCTCGGTAAACTCACTCAAAGCATCGCAAAACCAGCTGTGCAATTTGGTGGGCGCTACCGTATCATTGACTTTGCTCTTTCAAACTGTGCCAACTCAGGTATTCACAATGTTGGAGTCATCACCCAGTATCAACCACTTGCTCTCAACAACCATATCGGGAATGGTTCAAGTTGGGGTCTAGATGGGATTAATTCTGGTGTCTCTATCCTTCAACCATATTCTGCAAGTGAAGGAAATCGTTGGTTTGAGGGGACTAGCCACGCTATTTACCAAAACATTGATTATATCGACAGTGTCAACCCTGAGTATGTTTTGATTCTTTCGGGTGACCATATCTATAAGATGGACTACGATGCTATGCTCCAGTCTCATAAGGATAATAATGCTAGTTTGACAGTAGCAGTTCTTGATGTTCCTCTGAAAGAAGCTAGCCGTTTTGGTATCATGAACACAGATGCTAACAATCGTATTGTAGAATTTGAAGAAAAACCAGCTCAACCTAAATCTACAAAAGCTTCTATGGGTATTTACATCTTTGATTGGCAGCGTCTCCGCAATATGTTAGTCGCTGCTGAAAAGAGCAATGTCGATATGTCAGACTTTGGTAAAAATGTCATTCCAAATTACCTTGAGTCAGGTGAAAGTGTTTATGCTTACGAATTTAGCGGTTACTGGAAAGACGTCGGTACTATTGAGTCACTTTGGGAAGCGAACATGGAGTATATTTCTCCAGAAAATGCCTTGGATAGTCGTAACCGTCAATGGAAGATTTACTCAAGAAACTTGATTTCACCACCAAACTTCCTCGGAGCAAATGCTGATGTGGAAGACTCATTAGTTGTAGACGGATGTTTCGTTGATGGAACTGTTAAACATTCTATCCTTTCAACAGGCGCGCAAGTTCGCGAAGGAGCGGAAGTTGTTGATTCAGTTATCATGAGTGGAGCTATCATTGGTCAAGGAGCTAAGATTAAACGTGCCATTATTGGTGAAGGTGCGATTATTTCTGACGGTGTCGAAATTGATGGAACAGATGAAGTACAAGTTGTAGGATATAATGAAGTAGTGGGGGTAGCAACAGATGAAGATTGATAAATATTCTGCCATTTTAGGAAACACAGTTGGTTTTCACGATATGTCGACATTGACAGACCACCGTCCAGTAGCAAGTTTGCCATTTGGTGGGAAATATCGTTTGATTGACTTCCCACTTTCAAGCCTTGCTAATGCAGGTGTTCGTAGTGTCTTTGGTATTTTCCAGCAGGATAATATCAGCTCAGTCTTTGACCATATTCGTTCAGGACGCGAGTGGGGCTTATCAACCCTTCTCAGTCACTATTATCTAGGTATTTACAATACTCGTGTGGAGAGTAGCACAGTAGGAAAAGAATACTACCAACAGCTTCTTACTTATTTAAAACGCTCTGGATCAAACCAAACGGTTGCCCTCAACTGCGATGTCTTGATTAACATTGATTTGAACCAAGTTTTCCATCTACATAGTACAACAAAAGGGCCTATCACTGTAGTTTATAAAAAACTAGCTAAGAAAGATATTTCAGAAGTAAATGCAATCTTAGAAGTGGATGAAACAGACCATGTTCTTTCTCATAAACTCTTTGATAGCAAGTCAACAGCTGAAACGTTCAATATGTCTACAGATATCTTTGTCGTTGATACACCGTGGTTGATTGAACGCTTGGAAGAAGAAGCTAAAAAAGAACATCCAGAGAAATTGCGTTATGTTTTACGTGATTTGGCTGCAAAAGAGGGAGCTTTCGCCTACGAGTACACAGGCTACCTAGCCAATATTCACTCTGTAGAGTCTTATTACCAAGCTAATAAAGATATGCTTGAATCACAGAAATTCTATTCTCTCTTCTCACCAAACCAAAAGATTTATACAAAGGTTAAGAACGAAGAACCAACTTACTATGCTAATACATCTAAGGTAAGTACTTCTCAGTTTGCGTCTGGTAGTATCATTGAAGGTCAAGTGGCTAATTCTGTTCTATCACGTAATATTCATATCCATAAGGATAGCCTGGTTAAAGATAGCCTACTCTTCCCTCGTGTTGTGATTGGAGAAGGAGCTCAGGTAGAATATGCTATCTTGGACAAGGGTGTTGAAGTTGAGCCTGGTGTTGTGATTCGAGGAACTGCAGAACATCCAGTTGTCGTTAAGAAAGGTAGCAAAGTAACAGAGGATATTCATTCATGAAAATTTTATTTGTAGCAGCAGAGGGTGCACCCTTTTCAAAAACAGGTGGTTTGGGAGACGTCATTGGCGCTCTTCCTAAATCACTTGTAAAAGCGGGACATGAAGTTGCAGTGATTTTACCCTACTATGACATGGTAGAGGCTAAATTTGGAAATCAGATTGAAGATGTTCTTCATTTTGAGGTGAGCGTCGGTTGGCGCAGACAGTATTGTGGAATTAAGAAAACAGTATTAAATGGTGTAACCTTCTACTTTGTTGACAGCCAATATTATTTCTTCCGTGGTCATGTTTACGGTGATTTTGACGACGGAGAGCGCTTTGCCTTTTTCCAACTTGCTGCCATTGAGGCTATGGAAAGGATTGACTTTATTCCTGACCTTCTCCATGTTCATGATTACCATACAGCCATGATTCCTTTCTTGTTAAAGGAAAAATACCGTTGGATTCAAGCCTATCAAGGAATAAAAACTGTTTTAACCATTCATAATTTGGAATTCCAAGGACAATTTTCAGAAGGAATGTTATGGGACTTGTTTGGAGTTGGCTTTGAACGTTATGCTGACGGTACCCTTCGCTGGAACAACTGTCTGAACTGGATGAAGGCAGGTATTCTCTATGCGGATCGTGTTTCAACCGTCTCACCTAGTTATGCTCAGGAAATTATGACCAGTAAATTCGGATGTAACTTGGATCAGATTCTTAGAATGGAGTCTGGTAAAGTATCTGGTATCGTGAATGGGATTGATGCTGACCTGTATAATCCTCAGACGGATGCTCTTTTAGACTATCATTTTAATCAGGAAGATTTGTCTGGAAAAGCCCAGAATAAGGCAAAATTACAAGAGAGAGTTGGCTTGCCAGTTAGATCTGACGTTCCTCTAGTGGGAATTGTTTCTCGTTTGACACGTCAAAAAGGTTTTGATGTGGTGATCGAAAGTCTTCACCATATCTTGCAAAATGATGTTCAGATTGTTCTTTTGGGAACTGGAGATCCAGCCTTTGAAGGAGCTTTCTCATGGTTTGCTCAGATTTACCCAGACAAGATATCAGCAAATATCACTTTTGATGTCAAACTTGCTCAAGAAATCTACGCTGCCTGTGACCTCTTCCTCATGCCAAGTCGTTTTGAACCATGCGGCTTGTCTCAAATGATGGCTATGCGTTACGGAACCTTGCCATTGGTTCATGAAGTTGGTGGTTTGCGAGATACTGTCCGCGCTTTCAATCCAATCGAAGGAAGCGGTACTGGTTTTAGCTTTGACAATCTATCACCTTACTGGTTAAATTGGACTTTCCAAACAGCATTGGACTTGTATAGAAACCATCCTGACGTTTGGAGAAATCTACAAAAACAAGCTATGGAGTGTGATTTCTCATGGGATACAGCCTGCAAGTCATACCTTGACTTGTACCATAGTTTAGTTAATTAATAGATAAAATCGTATGATGACTTCATACGATTTTTGGTCTGTTTAGAGAGGAGAACTGATGTCTCAAGTAAAAGGCTTGTGTGTTATGGATGTGGATGGAACCTTAATCCTAGAAGAAGTGATTGATTTGTTGGGAAGAAAGGTAGGTCGTGAGGAGGAAATTTCGCAGATTACAAGTCGGGCAATGCGAGGAGAGTTGGTCTTTGAAAGCAGTTTAAGAAAAAGAGTGTCCTTCTTGGAAGGTCTTCCTATTTTGGTATTTGATAAAGTCTTCAACTCAAATCATCTATCGCTAAATGTCCCAGAGTTCATCTCTATTCCCCAAAAGAATGGCATCCTAGTTGGTTTGGTGTCTGGTGGATTTATACCAATAGTTGGAGAGATTAGCAAAATCCCTTGGTATTGCCTATTTCACTGCCAACTAGCTTGAAGTCAAAGAAGGTCTTTTAACAGGAAAATTAGTTGGACAAATTATAAGTCCCCAGGTCAAAAAAGAAACTCTGGAAAAATGGAGAAAGAAACTAAAACTTTCTAAAGAAAGAACGGTGGCAATCGGTGATGGGGTCAATAATCTATTAATGTTGAAGTCGGCGGAGTTAGGAATCGCCTTTTGTTCCAAAGAAGTGCTCAAAAAAGAAATACCACATCATATTGACAAGAGGGATTTTTTAGAAGTTCTTCCTTTGATTGACTTTTTAGAATGAGGGAAAATGTGAAGATTGTTATTGCACCAGATTCATTTAAGGAAAGCTTGACCGCACAGAAAGTAGCTGAAGCTATTAAAAAAGGGTTCCAACAATCGATAGCAGATGTAGAATGTCTCCTCTGCCCTGTTGGTGATGGGGGAGAAGGTACTGTAGATGCTATCCGACATTCTCTTGACCTAAAAGAAAAATGGATCCAAGTGACAGACCCTTTTGGACAAAAAGAAGCCATGCGCTATTTTCAAAAAGAGGAACTGGCACTATTTGAAGTAGCTGACTTGGTTAGTCTTGGAAAAATTCCGCTAGAGAAACGAAATCCACTTCAAATCCAAACTTGTGGTATCGGAGAGTTGATTCTCCATCTCATTTCTAAAGGGATTAAAGATATTTATATCGGTGTTGGTGGCACGGCCAGTAATGATGGAGGACTGGGGATTGCTGCTGGTTTAGGTTATCAATTTTATGATAGGGACGGAAATGTCTTGCCTGCTTCCGGTCAATCCTTATTAAACTTAGCTTCTGTTTCAACAGAAAATCGCTATAAAATTCCTGAAGGTGTTCAAATTCATATTTTATCAGATGTCGTGAGTCCCTTATGTGGTCATCAAGGTGCGACTTACACTTTTGGCAAGCAAAAAGGCCTAAATCTTACTATGTTTCCAGTCCTAGATCAAGCAATCCAAGACTTTTATGAAAAAGTCTCACCTGCAATATTGCAAATTAAAGGAGCAGGAGCTGGTGGAGGCATTGCTGGCGGTTTGTGTGCCTTTGCTCAGGAAAATATCGTGTCGGGAATTGATACCTGCTTGAACTTAATCAACTTTGATAAGAAAGTTTCAGATGCTGACTTGGTGATTGTTGGAGAAGGTAGACTGGACAGTCAAAGCTTTGCTGGGAAAGCGCCTGTAGGTGTTGCAAAAAGAACCCCTGTCGGAGTTCCTGTTATTGCTATTTGCGGTAGTCTTGCTGAAGATTTACCTCCCTTACCATTTGAAAATATCCAAGCCACCTTTTCTATTTTGGAGAAAAATGAACCTTTGGAAGATAGTTTGAAAAATGCCAGTCTCTATCTGGAGCACACGGCTGCCAATATTGGGCACTTATTAACTATGCGCAATATTTAGCCAAACCATTTTTTCCATAAGGATGTTTTGGATGGTTCTTCCTTTTTAACTTCCCAAAGTTTTGGAAAAGCAAGTCGAAGATCCTTTTCTTCTACTTGAACGGGTGCATTGCTATGGATAACCAGACCGAAGGGAGAAGTAATATGCTCCTCAGATACTATGGTAGCTTGACTATCAGTTTCTTTTGCTTCTTTTAAGTAGAAAACTTGCTTGTCAAATTCGATAGTTGGTGAAATCTTCACAAATAGTGGCTCTGCTTTTTCCTGAAGGTTTTCTAAAATAGATAAAAATCCTTTTTCTAACTGAGGGCTATTTGCTGTATCAATATCTGCATATCCAAGAACTCTTTCCTCAAAAGTACCAAGATAGCGTCTTTGCTCATCCGGATTTAATTTTGCTCCACCATGAGCTTGTTCAAGTAATTGTTTTGATAAATCTGTCATGAAAACAGTATATCATAAAAGTTAGAATAAAACAGACAAAAGAAAGCGATTACTTTATAAAGTTAAGGAAAAGTTGCACAAAGATAACGTTTTTTCTTGAAAAAGGAGGGGTTTTAAGGTATTATAGAGGTGTAAAAAATTTAACTCATAAGGAGAGTAAAAAATGTCAATTATTACTGATGTTTACGCTCGCGAAGTCCTAGACTCACGCGGTAACCCAACACTTGAAGTAGAAGTTTACACTGAATCAGGTGCTTTCGGACGTGGTATGGTTCCATCAGGAGCTTCTACTGGTGAACACGAAGCAGTTGAACTTCGCGACGGTGACAAATCTCGTTACGGTGGTCTTGGTACACAAAAAGCTGTTGACAACGTAAACAACATCATTGCTGAAGCGATCATTGGCTACGATGTACGTGATCAACAAGCTATTGACCGTGCTATGATCGCACTTGACGGTACTCCTAACAAAGGTAAATTGGGTGCGAATGCAATCCTCGGTGTGTCTATCGCTGTAGCTCGTGCTGCTGCTGACTACCTTGAAATCCCACTTTACAGCTACCTTGGTGGATTCAACACTAAAGTTCTTCCAACTCCAATGATGAACATCATCAACGGTGGTTCTCACTCTGACGCTCCAATCGCTTTCCAAGAGTTCATGATCTTGCCAGTTGGTGCGCCAACATTTAAAGAAGCCCTTCGTTACGGTGCTGAAATCTTCCACGCTCTTAAGAAAATCCTTAAATCACGTGGTTTGGAAACTGCCGTAGGTGACGAAGGTGGGTTCGCTCCTCGTTTCGAAGGAACTGAAGATGGTGTTGAAACTATCCTTGCTGCGATTGAAGCTGCTGGATATGTACCAGGTAAAGACGTATTTATCGGATTTGACTGTGCTTCATCAGAATTCTACGATAAAGAACGTAAAGTTTACGACTACACTAAATTTGAAGGTGAAGGTGCTGCTGTTCGTACATCTGCAGAACAAATCGACTACCTTGAAGAATTGGTTAACAAATACCCAATCATCACTATTGAAGATGGTATGGATGAAAACGACTGGGATGGTTGGAAAGCTCTTACTGAACGTCTTGGTAAGAAAGTACAACTTGTTGGTGACGACTTCTTCGTAACAAACACTGACTACCTTGCACGTGGTATCCAAGAAGGTGCTGCTAACTCAATCCTTATCAAAGTTAACCAAATCGGTACTCTTACTGAAACTTTTGAAGCTATCGAAATGGCTAAAGAAGCTGGTTACACTGCCGTTGTATCACACCGTTCAGGTGAAACTGAAGATTCAACAATCGCTGACATCGCAGTTGCAACTAACGCAGGACAAATCAAGACTGGTTCACTTTCACGTACAGACCGTATCGCTAAATACAACCAATTGCTTCGCATCGAAGACCAACTTGGTGAAGTAGCAGAATACCGTGGATTGAAATCATTCTACAACTTGAAAAAATAAAGTAGTTCAGTAAACTATTTTATCCCGAACCTTGAAATTCAAAAGTTCGGCCGTTGATTTAACAACGTTTCTAGCCCCTCGGATTTTATCCGAAGGGCTTTTTCTGGCACGACGGGCATGTCGTGCATCTGAGGTGTAAGTCCTCGGTGGGCACCTGCTACCGCTGAACCCAATAGCGATTCCCAAGCCTGACTATCGTGAGGTAGCGGATTAAAACGGTCTGGGGATAGACCGTTTTAAGTCTGACGCTGGAAATAAGAATCGTCAGAGGAAGGGATAGCGAAATCGTGGCTCTACGAACAGGAAGGTGATAGTAAGGCGTATATAGCGGATAAGGGGGCCAGAAACTCTAAAGTCCAAAAAGGTAGTCGTAACCCATATGCGTAAATCACGGGAGTAATTGAATTCACTCTAACCTTTTAACGTCCTCATATCTTGTATAAACGAGGAAAGATGTAGGACTTATCCCGTGAGGTCTCATGAGCGCTGAAAGCGTAGTAACAAGGAATCATGAGAAGTCAGCCGAACCCATAGTAGTGAGGAAACTTCTGTAATGGAAGTGGAGCGAAGGGGTGAATACTCAAACAGTCTGGGGAGAGACTGTTTGAGGTCTGTCGCTAGAAAGAGAAAACGACAGATCGAAGTAATCCTACTTCACTTGTGTCTGTAAAACGAGAGGTCTGATAGAACTGGAGTCTGTCACGTATTGACTAGATGAAGGCTCACCAATATAAGATATCCCTCAGGCACCAAAACAAGAAAGGAATAGGCACATGTCAAAATTGCTAGATAAGATAGTATCACGCGAAAATATGCTGGAAGCCTACAATCAAGTAAAATCCAATAAAGGCTCAGCTGGGATTGATGGAATGACTATCGAAGAGATGGATAATTATCTCAGACAAAACTGGCGCTTGACTAAGGAGCTGATAAAACAGAGAAAATATAAGCCTCAACCAGTTCTTAGAGTTGAGATTCCTAAACCAAACGGAGGTATCCGTCAACTAGGAATTCCAGCAGTTATGGATAGAATGATTCAACAGGCCATTGTTCAAGTCATGAGCCCCATTTGTGAATCTCATTTCTCAGATACGAGTTATGGCTTTAGACCAAATAGGTCATGTGAAAAAGCCATCAGAAACCTCTAATACTCAATTATTTTCAAA
>NZ_VMMW01000022.1:0-2507 GCF_013277425.1 Streptococcus sp. 79 | reverse complement strand
GTACAACTCAATAATAGCAAATTAATAAGAATTCAGGCTGATATGTATAACCGAGGAGTCATATATCTAACTGGTACAAACTTAAGGGAGTATATAGGTAGCGTTAATGTTAAGTTTTATAGAGAATAGAAAGGAAACAACACATGACACAATTTAATGAATTTATTATCGCTTTTGCGACAGGCTTTTTAGCAGTAGCAGTAGGCAGTATCGTGAAAATGGTGAAAGACTATCTTTTGCGTAAAGGCGGAGAGAAAGCGGTAATCATCGCTGAAATCCTAGCCAAGAACGCAGTTCATGCCGTTGAGCAGGTGGCTCAAGAGACAGGTTATAAAGGTGATGAAAAATTGGCACAGGCTCGCACTAAAATCCGTGCAGAGCTGACCAAATATAAGATCAGCATGACTGACAAGGACTTGGATACCTTTGTAGAGTCAGCCGTGAAGCAGATGAACGATGCTTGGAGGGAATAGGTATGGATATCGATACAAGCAGACTACGTACAGGCTTGCCACAAGTAGGCTATGCGCCATATCGACAAGTGCACGCTCACTCTACGGGGAACCGTAATTCTACCGCTCAAAATGAGGCAGACTACCACTACAGAAAGAACCCTGAGCTTGGTTTCTTCTCTCATGTGGTTGGTAACGGTCGTGTCCTGCAGGTCGGTCCTGTAAATAATGGTGCCTGGGACGTTGGGGGCGGTTGGAATGCGGAAAGCTATGCGGCAGTTGAATTGATTGAAAGCCATTCAACTAAAGAAGAGTTCATGACAGACTACCGTCTCTATATCGAACTCTTACGCAATCTAGCAGATGAAGCAGGTTTGCCGAAAACGCTTGATACAAGCAGTTTGGAAGGTATCAAAACGCATGAATACTGTACCAATAACCAACCTAATAACAACTCAGACCACATTGACCCTTATCCATATCTAGCCAAATGGGGCATTAGCCGTGAACAGTTCAAGCAGGATATTGAAAACGGCTTGATAATTGAAGCAGGCTGGAAGAAAAACGATACTGGCTATTGGTATGTACACTCAGACGGCTCTTATTCAAAAGATAAGTTTGAGAAAATTAACGGCACTTGGTACTACTTTGACGGCTCAGGCTATATGTTTGCAGACCGCTGGAAGAAGCACACAGACAGCAACTGGTACTGGTTTGACCAGTCAGGTGAAATGGCTACAGGCTGGAAGAAAATCGCTGACAAGTGGTATTATTTCGACGTAGAGGGTGCTATGAAGACAGGATGGGTCAAGTACAAGGACACCTGGTACTACTTAGACGGTAAAGAAGGTGCCATGGTATCAAACGCCTTTATCCAGTCCGCAGACGGAACAGGATGGTACTACCTCAATGCAGACGGAACAATGGCAGATAAGCCAGAGTTCGCAGTGGAGCCAGACGGCTTGATTACGACTAAATAGAAAGGCTTCAAAATAGATTACACCAACCGCAGGCTCAGGCTTGCGGTTTTTTGTTTGTCTGAATCAAGAAAACATCTAACCAACCGACATTAATGTCGGTAGCAAAATAAATGGTTTGTCTGAAAAAATTGACTTGTTGACATCAACAAATAGCTTTATAAAGCGCTTGGTTGCCAATTTTGTTGATGTTAACAAAATTAGAGTTTATATTTCTATTTTGCAAAAACAGGCATTTTGAACGATTAGAAAGCAAAATCACAATCCTATTGTTCAAAAAAGCGTTTACATGAAGAATATGGAGAGGAAATCGTGGTGTATTATTGTCAAAAACGGTGTTTTGTTAAAAATAAAAAACAGTGACCGAAATCACTGCTTATCAGTTGTAGCAAATTCATAAAGTTTTTCCGCTGTGAGAAGTGCCATTTTGTCCATGCTTGTTTTTCCTTTTCTGAGATCAGAAACAGTAGTCCATGGAACTCCAGCACCTTGCGAAATAGTAGATGTAGACATCGAACTGTCTAGCAATTCTTGAATAACTTTTCTCATCTTATTTGTCCTTTTTGTTTTTTAGATAAATATATACATTGATTGCAATTATAAAAATAGCTATTGCGCTGACCATTGCATTTCCTCTTTTCATTTGATAAAATAGAGGTGTGAGGGGCTTTCGCCCCAACCTCTTAGCGTTTACCTTTTTCTTTGACGGGATTTCGGTTTACGCTTTTTGTTTTGCCTTGCGACCGTTATTGCGGTTACTAGACTTGCGATAGCAGTTACCGTTTCAGGAATATTGTCTATTGCCTTTTCAAGTAACCTAAGCCAATCTTCTTTGTTCAATTTCATCACCCCCTTTCCTTATCTTGATTATATTATATCACGGCATACCGAGAAAGTCAAGAGTTTTGATGAAGTTTTTTAAAAAAACAGGGGGCAAAAAAGGGGCAAAAGTGTCGTAAATCTCTGTAAAATGATGTAAAAACATTTATTTAAAAGCTCAAAATATAGCTATTTTAAAAGGTATTGTAAGATATAGTAAAACGATGTAAAGGTATTTGTAAAAGCCGATGAATTATAA
>NZ_VMMW01000021.1:0-58900 GCF_013277425.1 Streptococcus sp. 79 | reverse complement strand
CTGGCTTGAAGCCATAATATAAAAAGAACACCTTCTCAGCGTTCTTTCTATATGTCCGTCAATGGTGTTGCGGTATCTGGTGAGGTATCATAAACCTTAAAGTCTACTCCGACTCCCAGATCAGCTTGTGCTAGCTGATTGATCATGGTCATATGAGCCAGTTCCTTGATATTGTTCTCCTTAGATAAATGCCCAAGGTAGATTTTCTTAGTGCGGTTTCCCAAGGTACGAATCATAGCTTCAGCACCGTCTTCGTTAGAAAGGTGACCGAGGTCAGATAGGATTCGTTGTTTGAGTCGCCAAGCGTAAGAACCTGCTCGCAAAATCTCTACATCATGATTGGACTCAATAAGATAGCCGTCCGCATTTTCGACAATTCCCGCCATACGATCGCTAACATAACCTGTATCAGTCAGCATGACAAAACTCTTGTCATCCTTCATAAAGCGATAAAACTGCGGTGCGACTGCATCATGGCTTACACCAAAACTCTCGATGTCGATATCTCCAAAGGTTTTGGTTTTACCCATTTCAAAGATATGCTTTTGCGACGAGTCTACCTTACCGAGATACTTGCTATTTTCCATAGCCTGCCAAGTCTTTTCATTGGCATACAGATCCATACCATACTTGCGAGCTAACACACCTACTCCATGGATATGGTCTGAATGCTCATGGGTAATCAAGATGGCATCCAAGTCTTCTGGTTTGCGGTTAATTTCAGCAAGTAGGCTGGTAATTTTCTTACCAGATAAGCCTGCATCTACTAAAAGCTTCTTTTTTGAGGTTTCCAGATAAAAGGAATTTCCACTGGAACCCGACGCTAAAATACTGTATTTAAAGCCTATTTCACTCATTCTAGTCTTCTACTTCGTCCTCCCATACTTCTTCTTTCACTGCATCCTTATCATAAGGGAGCACAATGGTAAAGGTTGAACCCTTGCCATATTCACTCTTGGCCCAAATAAAGCCCTTATGTTGTTTGATAATTTCTTTAGCGATAGACAGTCCTAGACCTGTACCACCTTGTGCACGACTTCTAGCACGATCCACACGATAGAAACGGTCAAAGATACGTGGTAAATCCTGCTTAGGAATCCCTAAACCCTGGTCAGAAATGGATAAAATCATCTGGTCTTCAGTTGTCTTCATTCTGACAGTGATTTTACCCCCATCTGGCGAATACTTAATAGCATTATTTAAAATATTGTCGACAACCTGTGTCATCTTATCTGTATCAATTTCCATCCAGATAGAATTGATGGGATAATCTCTCACCAACTCATATTTTTTCTCCTTTTCCTGTCCTTTCATCTTGTCAAAACGATTGAGGATAAAGGTAATAAAAGCAGTAAAGTTAATCAGTTCCACATCCAAGTGACTGGTGGCATTATCAATCCGTGAAAGATGGAGGAGATCCGTCACCATGCGCATCATACGGTTGGTTTCGTCCAGAGACACCTTGATAAAGTCTGGTGCTACAGTTTCACACAAAGCCCCCTCATCCAAGGCTTCAAGATAGGATTTCACGCTGGTTAAAGGAGTCCGTAACTCATGGCTAACATTGGAAACAAAGAGTCTCCGTTCGCGTTCTTCCTTCTCCTGCTCCGTCGTATCATGCAAAACAGCCACCAAACCTGAAATAAAGCCAGACTCTCGACGTATCAAGGCAAAGCGAACTCGAAGGTTCAAATATTCGCCATTGATATCTTGGGAATCTAGCAACAATTCTGGACTTTGGGTAATCAAATCACGCAATTCATAGTCTTCTTCTATCTTGAGTACTTCCAAAATGCTTCTATTCAGAACATCTTCCTGAACCAGCCCCAGTTGCTTCTTGGCTGTATCGTTAATCATGATAATCTGCCCCCGACGATTGGTCGCAAGGACCCCATCTGTCATATAAAACAGAATACTATTTAGCCGCTTACTTTCTTGTTCTAGATTTTCCTGAGTGAGACGAATAACCTCCGACAAGTCATTCAAATTATTGGTAATATTGGTGATTTCAGACCCACCTTGCATATCAAGAACCTTGGAATAATCTCCTGCAATCAAATCTTTAACCTTTTGATTGACTTGCTTCAATCGAATATTATCACGTCTATTCTCCAGTAATAAGAGGGTCACAACAAGGATGAAACCTAACAAAATCAGAATAAAGATAAAATCTCTGGTAAAAATGGTTTGTTTCAGTAAATCAAGCATTATTTCTCATGTAATACCCTACACCACGGCGCGTCAAGATATACTCTGGTCGGCTGGGCGTATCTTCAATCTTCTCACGCAGACGTCGGACAGTCACATCAACTGTACGGACATCACCAAAATAGTCATAACCCCAGACAGTCTCAAGCAAGTGTTCGCGCGTAATGACTTGACCTGCATGCGATGCCAAATGATACAAAAGCTCAAACTCACGGTGGGTTAAGTCTAGTTCTTCTCCATATTTTTTAGCCACGTAGGCGTCTGGAACAATTTCTAAATCCCCAATTTGGATAGGTTGAGGTTTACTTTCTGCTTCCTGCCCATCTACTGGCATAGGTTGAGAACGACGCAGAAGAGCTTTAACACGCGCCTGCAACTCACGATTTGAGAAGGGTTTGGTTACATAGTCATCCGCCCCAAGCTCCAAACCGATAACCTTATCAAATTCGCTGTCTTTAGCCGACAGCATGATAATAGGTACACTACTTGTCTTACGAATGGTCTTAGCAACTTCTAAACCATCAATTTCCGGAAGCATCAAATCCAGAATAATAATATCTGGTTGCTCTGCTTCAAATTGCTCTAGCGCTTCACGACCATTAAAAGCAGTTACAACTTCGTAACCTTCCTTGGTCATATTAAACTTGATAATATCCGAGATTGGTTTCTCATCATCTACAATTAGTATTTTTTTCATATGTTCACCTTTTTCTCTACTATTATACCAAAAAAATAACAAGAAGACACGATAGCTAGTCTTTGTTACTGTCTAAGTTGGCTTTTGCATAAGCCTGCCAGATTTTTTGTTGGGGTTTGGCAAGTGGGTAATTCTTAAATTCTTCTGGTGAAAGCCACCGAACTTCCCTATCTGAAAAATCATGGAAGTCAGTCACCTGACCGGCTACAATTTGAACATACCACTTGCGATGGCTAAAGACATGCTTGACAGTCTCAAAATAAACATCAAGCCAAGCAACATCTAGGTCATAGTCCTGCTGGAAACTCTCCTCTGGACTGGGGCCAAAATTCACACTTTCTTCTGCAACCTGATGAAAGAGGTCAAACTGCTCTTCTTGCGAAAAGTTATCAACTTCTATCAATGGGAAATGCCAAAAACCTGCCAATAGCTTTTCACTTTCATTTTTTTCAAGTAAAAATTGTCCCTGAGTATTTTTGACCACCAAGGCTTTTAGATAAATGGGAACTGGCTTTTTCTTGGGAGCCTTGATTGGATAACGGTCCATGGTTCCATTCTGATATGCCGCACTAAAGTCCTTGACTGGGCTTTCTTCAGGTCTGGGATTTACAGGAGACTCAATATCAGACCCCAAGTCCATCAAGGCTTGATTAAAATCACCCGGACGCTCTGGGTCAATCAAGATCTCCATCATTGCCTGAAAAATTTTGCGATTACTTGGAATCCCAATATCATGGTTGACTTCAAACAGACGCGCCAAGACCCGCATGACATTACCATCTACAGCTGGCTCAGGCAAGTTAAAAGCGATACTGGAAATAGCTCCTGCTGTGTAAGGGCCAATCCCTTTCAAACTGGAAATTCCTTCATAGGTATTTGGAAATTGGCCACCAAAATCAGTCATAATCTGCTGGGCTGCAGCCTGCATATTGCGTACTCGAGAATAATATCCCAGTCCCTCCCAAGCCTTCAACAAACGCTCTTCAGGCGCATTCGCCAAACTTTCGACAGTTGGAAACCAGTCCAGGAATCTTTCGTAGTAAGGGATAACTGTATCCACCCTGGTCTGCTGGAGCATAATTTCAGAAACCCAGATATGATAAGGATTTTTACTTCTACGCCACGGTAAATCTCTTTTGTTTTCATCATACCAACTGAGAAGTTTCTCACGGAAAGAAATAATCTTCTCCTCCGGCCACATGACAATACCGTATTCTTTCAAATCTAACATATCTCTAGTATAACACAGAAGGTTTTAACTGTCCTTTTCCTAGTATTAATACTCTTCGAAAATCTCTTCAAACCACGTCAACGTCGCCTTGCCGTAGGTATGGTTCCTGACTTCGTCAGTCTTATCTGCAACCTCAAAGCAGTGCTTTGAGCAACCTGCGGCTAGTTTCCTAGTTTGCTCTTTGATTTTCATTGAGTATAAAAAGCCTCTTCCCAAGGGAAAGAGGACTAAATTTTATTGATGAACTGCTTGCAGCAAATAAGAAATAGGTAGGGCAAAAATATTTAAACTCAAAAAACGCATAATATCCGGTGTTGAAAAACCTTGATATTATGCGCTCTATTATGGGAAAATTTACTTCATTTTCTCCTGAAATTGAGTTTTTACCCAGTCTCTCAAAGTCAATTTCAATCCACTAGAACAAGCCTAGTACAGTTCCATCGCTTTCAACATCCATGTTGAGAGCTGCTGGACGTTTTGGAAGACCTGGCATGGTCATAACATCACCAGTTAAGGCAACGATGAAGCCTGCACCTAATTTTGGTACCAATTCACGAATGGTAATTTCAAAGTTTTCTGGTGCTCCAAGCGCATTTGGATTGTCTGAGAAACTGTATTGAGTTTTAGCCATACAGATTGGCAATTTGTCCCAACCGTTTTGAACGATTTGAGCAATTTGTGTTTGAGATTTCTTCTCAAAGTTCACTTTGCTACCACGATAGATTTCAGTGACAATTTTTTCAATCTTTTCTTGGACAGAAAGGTCATTATCATACAAACGTTTATAGTTAGCTGGATTTTCAGCAATTGTCTTAACAACTGTTTCGGCAAGTGCTACTCCACCTTCTGCTCCATCAGCCCAGACACTAGCCAATTCAACTGGTACATCGATTGAGGCACAGAGTTCTTTTAAGACTGCAATTTCAGCTTCTGTATCAGATACAAATTCGTTAATAGCTACAACTGCTGGAATACCGAACTTACGGATATTTTCAACGTGGCGTTTCAAGTTAGCAAAACCTGCACGAACTGCCTCTACATTTTCTTCAGTCAGAGCGTCTTTAGCCACACCACCATTCATCTTAAGGGCACGAAGGGTTGCGACAATAACAACTGCATCTGGAGATGTTGGCAAGTTTGGTGTCTTGATATCAAGGAATTTCTCAGCACCAAGGTCCGCACCAAAACCAGCTTCAGTAACAGTGTAATCAGCCAAGTGAAGGGCTGTTGTCGTCGCCAAAACAGAGTTACAGCCATGAGCGATATTGGCAAATGGACCACCGTGTACAAAGGCAGGTGTACCGTAAATTGTCTGAACCAAGTTTGGCTTAATAGCATCCTTCAAAATCAAAGCCAAGGCACCCTCAACCTGCAAATCACCTACAGAAACAGGCGTACGGTCATAGCGATAACCAATAACGATATTCGCCAAACGACGTTTCAAGTCCTCGATGTCCGTTGCCAAGCAAAGAATTGCCATGATTTCTGAAGCAACTGTAATATCAAAACCGTCCTCACGTGGAATACCGTTTAGAGGACCACCAAGACCAACAGTCACATGGCGGAGCGCACGGTCGTTCAAGTCCACAACGCGTTTCCAGAGGATACGACGTTGATCAATTCCCAGCTCATTCCCTTGGTGCAAGTGGTTGTCAATCAAGGCAGAAAGGGCATTGTTGGCAGTTGTAATAGCATGCATATCTCCAGTAAAGTGGAGGTTGATGTCTTCCATTGGCAGAACTTGTGCATACCCACCACCAGCAGCACCCCCCTTGATCCCCATGACTGGACCAAGAGACGGTTCGCGGATAGCAATCATGGTTTTCTTGCCAATCTTGTTCAAGGCATCCGCAAGACCAATGGTAATAGTTGATTTTCCTTCACCTGCAGGTGTTGGATTGATGGCAGTAACCAAAATCAATTTCCCAACTGGATTGCTCTCAACTGCACGAATTTTATCAAAGCTAAGCTTAGCCTTGTACTTTCCATACAACTCCAAATCATCGTAAGAAATACCAAGTTTCTCTACAACATCAACGATTGGCTTCAACTCAATACTCTGTGCGATTTCAATATCTGTTTTCATTCAAAACTCCTCTAACCTCTTATATGATAATTCATTATATCACAAAACAAGATTTTTAACATCCTCAAACTCTCTAAACGTTCGTAAATATCCATTTTTTTAAGGTTTTTAGAGCCCTTTCTTAAATTTTATATGGCTTTATAGTTTGAAACTATAGTAAATATTCGTTTCTACCAAAAATTTATCACTTTCATTTTACTTACCGTTTATTTTTGTGTACAATAGTGCTATGAAAATTTTAGTTACATCGGGCGGTACCAGCGAAGCTATCGATAGCGTCCGCTCTATCACTAACCATTCTACAGGTCGCTTGGGCAAAATCATCACAGAGACTTTGCTTGCTTCAGGACATGAAGTTTGTTTAATGACGACAAAACGAGCTTTGAAGCCAAAAGCCCATCCCAACCTAAGCATTCAAGAAATTAACAATACAAACGACCTTCTCCTTGAAATGCAAGAACGTATTCAGGATTATCAGGTCTTGATTCACTCAATGGCCGTATCTGACTACACTCCTGTTTATATGACGGGGCTTGAGGAGGTTCAGGCTAGCTCCAATCTAGAAGAATTTTTAAACAAGCAGAATCATCAGACTAAGATTTCTTCAACTGACGAGGTTCAGGTTTTGTTCCTAAAAAAGACACCCAAAATCATCTCTCTAGTCAAGGAGTGGAATCCTGCTATTCATCTGATTGGTTTCAAACTGCTGGTTGATGTTAACGAAGACTATCTGGTTGACATTGCTAGAAAAAGTCTTATCAAGAACCAAGCTGACTTAATCATTGCGAATGACCTGACTCAAATTTCAGCAAATCAACATCGAGCAATCTTTGTTGAGAAAGATCAGCTTCAAACAGTCCAGACTAAAGAAGAAATTGCAAAACTCCTCCTTGAAAAAATTAAAGCCTATCATTCATAGAAAGGAAAGCTATGACACATATTCTCTTGGCTGTAACGGGCTCAATCGCCTCTTACAAGTCGGCAGATTTAGTCAGTTCTCTAAAAAAACAAGGTCATCAAGTCACTGTCTTAATGACTCAGGCTGCTACAGAGTTTATCCAACCTTTGACACTACAGGTACTCTCACAGAATTACGTCCACTTAGATGTCATGAAGGAACCATATCCTGATCAAGTCAATCATATCGAACTTGGAAAAAAAGTAGATTTATTTATCGTGGCCCCTGCAACAGCTAACACTATTGCAAAACTAGCCCACGGCTTTGCGGACAACATGGTAACTTGTATGGCTCTAGCCTTGCCAAGTCATATTCCCAAACTCATCGCACCAGCTATGAATACAAAAATGTATGACCATCCAGCAACTCAGGCTAATCTGAAAACATTAGAAAACTACGGCTATCAGCTGATTGCTCCAAAGGAATCCCTACTAGCTTGCGGAGACCACGGACGAGGAGCTTTAGCCGACCTCACAATTATTTTAGAAAGAATAAAGGAAACTCTCGATGAAAAAACGCTCTAATATTGCACCTATTGCTATCTTTTTTGCAACCATGCTTGTGATTCATTTTCTAAGCTCACTTATCTTTAACCTTTTTCCATTTCCAATCAAACCGACCATTGTTCATATTCCTGTCATTATTGCCAGCATTATCTACGGTCCACGAGTTGGGGTTACACTTGGATTTTTGATGGGGCTGCTTAGCTTAACGGTTAACACGATTACAATTCTACCGACAAGCTACCTCTTCTCCCCATTTGTACCAAACGGAAACATCTACTCAGCTATCATTGCCATCGTTCCACGTATTTTGATTGGTTTAACTCCTTATCTAGTCTATAAACTGATGGAAAATAAAACTGGTCTGATTTTAGCTGGTGCCCTTGGTTCACTTACCAACACAGTCTTTGTCCTTGGTGGAATTTTCTACCTTTTTGGAAATGTCTTTGATGGTAATATCCAAAAACTCCTAGCAACCGTTATCTCAACAAATTCGATTGCCGAATTAGTTATTTCCGCAGTTCTAACCCTAGCCATTGTTCCAAGACTACAAACCTTGAAGAAATAAAAACAATCTCCGCTTTCAAGATTGAAGGTGGAGATTTTGCTCTATACAGTTTCTTTTTAGTGAACTCTTTACCAATATTTATACTCAATGAAAATCAAAAAGTAAACTAGGAAGCTAGCCGCAGGTTGCTCAAAACACGGTTTTGAGATTGCAGATGGAAGCTGACGTAGTTTGAAGAGGTTTTCGAAGAGTATTAACTTAAAAACAACCTATAAACCCAAGTAAATCCTTGCTTTATTGTCTTGTTTATAGTACTATACTAGTGTATATACAGTTAAAAAGGAGATTCTTATGAACACACGGAAAAAGACACAATTTATGACAATGACGGCCCTCTTAACGGCTATTGCGATTTTGATTCCAATTGTTATGCCTTTTAAAATTGTCATTCCTCCAGCTTCTTACACTTTGGGAAGCCACATTGCTATTTTTATAGCTATGTTCTTGTCGCCCTTAATGGCTGTTTTTGTCATCCTAGCCTCTAGTTTTGGATTTTTGATGGCTGGCTATCCCATGGTTATCGTTTTTCGAGCTTTTTCCCATATCTTTTTTGGGACTTTGGGGGCTCTTTACCTACAAAAATTCCCCGATACCCTAGATAAACCAAAAGCTTCCTGGATTTTCAACTTTGTGTTAGCGCTTGTCCATGCCCTTGCTGAAGTATTAGCCTGTGTCGTTTTTTATGCAACTTCCGGTACCAATGTAGAAAATATGTTTTATGTTCTCTTTGTGCTAGTTGGATTTGGCACAATTATCCATAGTATGGTAGACTATACATTAGCACTAGCTGTCTATAAAGTGCTTCGAAAACGCCGTTAAAAGGAAAAACTATGACAAAAGATCGCAAACAAGCCCTCCTCCAACTCTTGAAAGAAGCTCCTAAAGCCCTCAATGGCCAAAGTTTGGCGGAGCATTTTCATGTCACACGTCAGGTCATTGTACAGGACATTGCAATTTTGAGAGCCGATGGCGCTCCTATCCTATCCACTAATCGTGGCTACGTCTATAAGCAAGTTGATGTCAATCCATACGTCCACAAACTTTTCAAAGTCAAACATGAAGTTAAAGAAATCGGGCAGGAGCTCCTCGCTATCGTTGATAATGGAGGGCGTGTTCAAAACACCTTGATTGACCATCCCGTCTATGGAGAAATTGAAACCTTGCTGAAACTGTCTTGTCGCAGAGATGTGCAACATTTTCTAAAACAAGTCGAGCATTCAGATTTTAGACCTCTGTCTGAATTAACAGATGGTATCCATTACCACCTAGTTGAAGCCGAAACACAACAAGACCTCCGCTATATCGAGGAGGCCTTGGATCAGCTAGGTTATTTAGTAAAAGACTAGAAGGTTTTCTTCTCCCAATCGTCTTCTGTACGGCGAGGGTAGAAAAATTCAGATTTGTCCGGAGCTTCCATCATCTCCATCAGAGGTAGCATATCATAGGCCAGATCCAAGTTTGGAATCTGGTCTTTTTGAATCCAATAGCTCAAATAGTAACAATGATATTTAAAAACCACATGGAATGAAAATTAACAACTACCTACTTACTAAAAATATATCACCAGTTATGTTGATCAACATTATCCTTAGTCACAAGATAAATTGGAGAAACTGTTTCTTTTTCCAGTTTTTTCCCTTGATAATGATCTATTGCTGATTGAATAGCAATTTCACCCATCTTAGCTGGTTGCTGAGCAATAGTGGCAGTAATATCACCTTTTGCAATAGCATCATGTGCATCTGGTTGACCATCAATACCAACAATTAATACATTGCTAAGACCAGCTGCTTTTACTGCTTGTGCAGCTCCTAACGCCATCTCATCATTCTGTGCAAAGATTGCTTGTACTTCTTTGTTTCCTTGAATCATATTTTGCGCTGTATTCAAAGCTTTTGCGCGATCAAAATTAGCGGATTGACTAGAAAGAACATCTAAATTTGTCTTTGAAATTTGTTCAAATCCTTTACCTCTATCTACTGTTGCAGAAGCACCAGGGACTCCTGATAATTCAAAAGTTTTTGCTTTTTCTCCCAATTGCTTGGTAATAAATTCGGCAGCCATTTTACCTGCTTCTACGTTATCAGAAGCAACAGTTGTCAAGACTTCACCACCATTACTACCGCGGTCAATTAAGATTACTGGAATATTTGCATTATTAGCAGCTTTAATAGATGTAACAATTGCATCAGAATCAACTGGATTAATTAGTAAAGCATCTACATTTTGACTAATAAAATTTTGAATATCATCTGCTTGTCTAGCAGCATCATCTTGTGCATCTGCTATCTTCAAAGTTACTTCTTTTTCTCCTGCGGCTTTTTCAAGACCATCTTTCATAGCCACAAAATAGGGATTATTAGTAGTCGAAATAGAAACTCCTAATTTTAATTCTTTTGCCGACTTTTGAGTCGTAGATTTATTATCATTTGATGAATTTCCTAAACCAGTTTTTCCACAAGCTACTAAAGCAAAAATAAATGTTACAAACAAAGCAAAAATGCTAATTTTTTTAATATTTTTCATGTTATTACTCCTCGTAATATATATATCTATAGGGATAGTTTCAATCCCGATTATTGTATGTCATCTAATAAATTGTTACTATTTCCAAAAAAATTGAAAATGATTCTACTGTTTTACAACTTTAAAACGATCAATCAGAACAGCAATTAAGATTACAACTCCTTTTACTACTTGCTGCCAAAATGCTGAAACACCAATAATATTAAGTCCATTATTCAAAACTCCAATAATTAAAGCACCTATTAGAGTCCCCAGTATACGACCTTTACCTCCTGATAATGAGGTTCCCCCAAGAACAACAGCTGCAATAGCATCCATTTCATAACTAGCACCTGCTGTTGGTTGAGCAGAACTTAAGCGTGATGTTATAATCAATCCAGAAATTGAAGCCATAATACCTGAAATTGAATAAATGATAATTTTCACTTTATTTAGTTTCACACCTGATATATATGCTGCTTTTTCATTCCCCCCTATAGCATACACAGATTTACCAAATGCTGTTTTATGAAGTAAAACATATAAAACAATAAATACAATAAACATAATAATTACAGGAAATGGAATTCCGACTATGTAACCTTGCCCCAAAAATTGAAATAAGAATGTATCACTTAATCCTTTTGTAATAGGATTCCCATTTGTATAAACAAGTGTTGCGCCTCTAAAAATAGTCATAGTTGCTAAAGTAACGATAAATGGAGCTAATTTCCCGTAGGAAATCAATAACCCATTCATCATCCCCAGAATGCAACCCAAAATTAAAGAGATGAGAATTGCTAATGTAACAGGCATTCCAGATCCTAATAGGCCAGCTGTGAGCGCACTGGATAAGGCTAAAATTGATCCAACTGATAAATCAATTCCACCTGTTAGAATAACAAAGGTCATTCCAAAAGCGATCAGTGCATTTGATGTTACTTGCAATAGTAAATTTAACAGATTATTTGCTGTTAAAAAATTTGAATTGATAATAGTGATGACAGCCATTAAAATTATCAATGCTATTACTGTTGTCAATTCTGACATATACTTCATAGTATTTTTCACACTATTGTCCTCCTGTAGCTAGTTGCATAACTTTTTCTTGTGTAGCTTCTTGACGTGTTAATTCTCCACTAATTCTTCCTTCATGCATGACCATAATGCGATCACTGACTCCGATCACTTCTGGTAAATCTGAAGATACCATAATAATCGGCACACCTCGTTCAGCCAATTCATTCATTAATTGGTAAATTTCACGCTTAGCACCAACATCTACCCCACGAGTTGGCTCATCTAGAATCAGTACTTTTGGAGCAATACCTATCCATTTTGCTAAAACTACTTTCTGTTGATTACCACCAGAAAGTGTTCCAACTTCCTTATCTGGATAACCTGATTTAATTCGTAGCCTATCAATTAAACGTTGTACAAATATATCACTTGTTTTATTATCAAAAATACCATTTTTAACAAAATCTCGAGTACTAGGTAAAGTCATATTATCTTTAATAGAAAAATCTAAAATCAATCCCTCATCTTTACGATCTTCTGTTAAGAAACCAATTCCATGCTTAATTGCTTCAAAAGGATTTTTAATTATCAGTTGTTCTTCGTTTATTATAATTTGACCAGATTTTAAAGAATCAATTCCAAAAATTGCTCGCATTATTTCAGTACGACCAGCACCCATCAAACCAGAAAAACCAAGAATTTCCCCTTGACGTACATAGAAAGAAATATCCGTAAAAGCATCACCAGAAAGATTCTTAGCTTGAAAAACAATATTCCCAATCTCAGCCTTTTTTTCTGGATAATAATCTTCTAATTCACGACCTACCATCTTCTGAACTAATTCATCCGCATTAGTTAAGTTCGTTTTCTTGGTATCAATTACAAACCCATCCCTCATAACAGTTATAAGATCTGTAATCTTAAAGATTTCTTCCATCCGATGTGAAATATACACAATACCTACACCATCAGATTTTAATCCTTCTATCACTTTAAAAAGTGTTTCAGTTTCACGATCAGTTAAAGCTGCTGTGGGTTCATCCATAATTAACAAGGAAACTTCTGATAATAAACATTTTGCTATTTCTATCATTTGTTGTTGTCCGACTGATAATTGACCAATGATTGCATCAAGAGGAATAGAGATATTAAGACGTTTAAATGCTTCTTTAGCTTTCCTTTCCATACTAGCTTTATCTAGAAACCCAATCGAATTTTTAATTTCTCTTCCTAAAAAAAGATTATCAAGTACAGTCATATCTGGCCAAGTATTCATTTCTTGATGAATAAAACTCAGTCCAAACCGTTCTGCCTCTTGAGGATTAGAAAATGTTTTTTCTTTTCCATCAATAAAAATAGTTCCTGAAGTAGCTGGAAAAAGTCCAGTTAAAATATTCATTAAGGTTGATTTGCCTGCACCATTCTCTCCCATTAAAGCATGAACTTCTCCTGAATTAAGAACCAAATCAATACTTTCTAAAACACGATTATTCCCAAAAGATTTTGAAATGTTCTTCATTTCAATTTTCATAGGCAACCCCCTTCTAAATAATAACTCCTGATTGCAAGATTATATTCGAATATGGTGTATCTTCCCCAGTGCGAATAACTGCCTTAACTTTAGTATTCATAGCTTTCAATTCTTCGTGACTAATATATTCAATAATTATATTCGATTCTAAAAGATCTAAAACTGCTTGCCACTGTTCTTTGTTTTTTTCCTTAATTTCTTCTGCTAAGAAAATTTTTTCAATAAGTACATGATCTGAATATTCTTTTAAAACTTCTAAAAAACTTGGACTACCTTTTCTTAATGCTAAATCAATTTTGTCAACACCTTTTGGAACTGGCAATCCTAAATCTCCGATACAAACCAAATCCATATGACCTAAATCATCAGCTAGTTTTGCTATATTACTATTTAAAATCCCATATTTCTTCATATCCTGAATGCTCCTTTATTTCTTTCAAACTCGGCATGCCTCCTTGCGCTCCAAATCTTTGAACAGACAGATGTGAAGCAATCGTTGCAAAGGACAATGCAACATTCATCTCTTTTCCTTTTGAGATAGCATAAGCAAAAGCACCATTAAATGTATCTCCTGCTCCTGTAGTATCCACTACTTCTGCTTTTATAGCAGGAATCTTCTGAACTACTGCCCCATCATAATAAATGGAACCTTCAACTCCTAATGTCACAATCATTTTATTAGGATAAATTTTAATAATTTCTTCTAATTTCTTATCTGGAAAAAGCTCTGAACATTCATGCTCATTAGGAGTAATAAAATCACAAAAAGGAATCATCTCTATGTCTGTTTCTCTAGCTGGTGCAGGATTGTAAAGCACCTTAACTTGATTTTCTTGACAAAATTTAGCTATAGATAGGTTGGCTTCATGTGGTATTTCATTCTGTAATACAACAATACTTGCATCACTAATCAATTCCCACTCATTTTTCCAATCATTTGTTTTAACTAAATTATTCGCTCCGGGATAATAAATAATCCTATTATCACCTCCATATAAAGTAATTTGTGCAACTCCTGTAGATTGTGGTACCGTTCCCACATGTTCTGTAGAAATATTATTATTTTGCAGATTACTTAGTAAATCTGCTGAAAAAATATCTTCTCCGACGTTTCCAAATATGTAAATATTATCTTCTACACTTGATAATCTACCAATAGCTACCGCTTGATTTGCACCTTTTCCACCTGGAACTATATTAAATGAATCCCCAAAAATCGTTTCACCTCCTTCTGGAATCCTTTTTGTTCTCATAACTAAGTCCATTGAAATACTTCCAACAACAACAATTTTACTCATTACTTTCTCCTTAATGTATTTCTTTCTACGTATCTAACAGGTAGTTTAATTTTAGCTTCATCTATAGAGAACTTATTTGCCATATTATAGATTAGTTTTGCAGCCTGTTCTCCCATTTTATATGATGATTGGTGAATAGTTGATAAAGAAGGGTAAATAAATTGACTAAGTACAATATCGTCATAACCAATGATTTGAATATCATCTGGAATTTTTTTACCAATTGCTAAAATTTCATGAATATAAGCTATCGCATGAATATCAGAAGGTGCTATAATACTATCGATATTTGGATTTCTTTTTAGATTCTCTTTAGCTTCTTTTTGAATTTTTTCAAAGTCAAACGTTTCACTTTCTTCAATACAAATTTCTAAAGATTTATTCCTCAAATAGTTTAAACTTGCTTCAAACCGTTCCGCGATATTCTCGGCTTTATCATCTAAAACTTTAATAATCAGAACTTGTTTAGCACCTGCATTACAGATTGCTTCAGCAGCCAAACGACCACCTGACTGATTATCAGAAAAAACACCGTAACCTGTATCTTTACTAATTCGGTCAACCACAACAACAGGTAATGATAAATCTGGATATTCTTTTGTGAAGTCATGTGTAGTAATAATTCCAGCAGCATTTGTTTTCAACAGTAAATTAACATATTCACTCAAAGATTCTTGGTCTGAAATCGTACCAACCATAATTCTATAACCTTTATCTTTCAAATATGATTCAGCGCCTCGAACCAATCTTGGGAAGAAGGGATTTGAAATATCTGGCAGTAAGAGTCCTACCATTTGGTTTTTTTTGGTTTTCAAAGATTGTGCTAATACATTTGGTGTGTAATTTAATTTTTTAATCGCATTTTTTATTTTTTCTCTCGCATCATCTCCAACATAACCTTTTTTTGATATATATCTTGAAACCGTTGATTTTGATACTCCAGCTTCTTCAGCAACCTGTTTTATTGTAGTCATCACTCCTCCTTCTCACGTTGTGGAACCGTTCCCTTATTCTATAGTAAACGTTTTCTTTTGATTTGTCAATACTTTTCTAAAAATATTTTAAATTTATTTCAGAGTACATATATTTTTTCCTAATCTTCTATTACTATTAGACAGGAAACACAACAAGACCTCCACTATATCGAGGAGGCCTTGGATCAGCTAGGTTATTTAGTAAAGGATTAGAAAATTTTCTTTTCCCAATCGTCTTCTGTACGGCGAGGGTAGAAAAATTCAGACTTGTCCGGAGCTTCCATCATCTCCATCAAAGGTAGCATATCATAGGCCAGATCCAAGTTTGGAATCTGGTCTTTTTGCACCCAAGAAACCTCTCCCTCTTCTGAAGAGCGAAGGGTACCAGAGAACTCAGTTGCCTTATAACAAATGACAATATAGCGCCCACCTGTATCTAGTGGCCAATTTTTAATGCCGACAAGTTGAGGATTTTGGATAGTCAACCCTGTTTCTTCATAGATTTCACGAATGACAGACTCTGCTAAAGATTCGCCATTTTCTACATGGCCTCCTGGAAAGGCATAACCTGACCAGCGATTGGTTTCAGGAGAGCGATACTGCATCACCACGCGCTGGGTTTCTAGGTCTTCAATCAGACAAATGTTTGTTAAAATCGTTAATTGGGAACGGGACATAAATTTACTCGCTTTCTAATTTATTAAATTTTTAGACTTGGTACCATATTAGCTTTTACTTTTTTAAAATTATTTAGAATAGAACACCATTCGTTTTTCATTTATAGGTTTTCCAAGTTCAAGTATTTTTTCTTGTCCATCAAAAGTAAAACCCATTTTTTGATAGAAAGCAATGGCGCGCTTGTTATCTTTCAATACCCATAAGAAAATTTCAGAAAAATGATTAAGATCAGTCAAAGCTGCTTTCACTAACTTTTGTGCGATTCCTTTTCCATAATAGTCTTTTAAAACATAGAAAGCAATAATTTCACCAGCTTGAATAGTCTCATCACGACAGTTGCCATAACTTATAAAACCAACTATCTTCACACCATCCATCGCAATCAATGTATTTTCTGGATACTTTTGACTAAAGAGTCGACATCTTTCTAATGTCATTGTCTCCTGAAATTCCGCAGGCAAAAGGTCATCATAAGCCTCTCTCCACGTTTGCCAGTGAACGAAGGATTTACCTTCTATCTCTTCAGGAGTTTCCATTGATTTGATAATAACCGTCATTTATTTTCTCCCAGTCTTCTCTCAAAATACCATATTTAATACTGTCAAAATATTTACCTTGATAATAACGAACTTTTGGAATATGAGCTTCTTTTTTCATTCTTAATTTTTCAGCAAGTTTCATCATACCAATATTTCCTGACCAAGTTGTCAAACCCAGATGCTCCAACTCCAAGTAATCCTGAAACGTCCTATCTATCCACTGCAACATAGCAACTTTCCCAATACCAGTGTTCCAGAATTTTTTATCATAAATACCAATTCCCAATTCCATCCATCTTGTTTCTTTACATACCCAATAACGCGAAACAGTCCCAACTAGTTTATCATCAACAAAAATACCAAGGCGATTTGAGTGGCTTAAAATGGATTCTGATTTTTGTAGTTCGAATTCTTTAAAATTTGAAAAATACTGATAATCATCATAATAGGGAGCATCATACTGTTTCCAAACTGGATTAAGCTGTGAATAAGCCATTTCCCATAAAGACATCAAATCTTCTTTCTTTAACTTTCTTAAATAAATCATACTATTCCCCTAATCCAAGGCCTTGACTTCCAGCATCATATCACGAATCTGAGCTGCTAGTTCAAAGTCAAGCACTTCAACTGCTTCTTGCATTTGTTTCTCAAGCTTTTTGACTAGTTCTTTGCACTCTTGTTTGTTGAGGCTATTGATGTCGACTTCCTTGTCCTCTTCCTTAGCAACTGCCTTGGTCACAGCAATCAGGTCACGGATTTCTTTCTTGATTGTCTGAGGCACAATACCGTGTTCTTCATTATAAGCCATCTGGATTTTGCGACGACGGGCAGTTTCATCGATAGCACGTTGCATAGACTGGGTAACCGTGTCCGCATACATGATGACATGCCCTTCACTGTTACGGGCAGCACGACCAATGGTCTGGATGAGTCCACGTTCGTTACGAAGGAAACCTTCCTTGTCAGCATCGAGAATAGCAACCAAGCTTACCTCGGGAACGTCAATCCCTTCACGAAGGAGGTTGATTCCGACCAAGACATCAAAGACACCCAAGCGCAGGTCACGGATAATCTCCGTCCGCTCTAAAGTCTTGATATCCGAGTGCATGTACTTGACCTTGATTCCCATTTCCTTAAAGTAGTCGGTCAAGTCCTCTGCCATTTTCTTGGTCAAGGTGGTGATAAAGGTTCGTTCATTCTTTTCAACACGGGCATTGATTTCACCTAAGAGGTCATCAATCTGTCCCATAGTCGGACGGACTTCCACCTCTGGATCCAATAGCCCTGTCGGACGAATAATTTGCTCAATCACTGTCTCAGTTTGTTCATTTTCATAATCACCTGGTGTCGCTGAAACGTAGACAATCTGATGGACATGGCTTTCAAACTCTTCACGACGGAGAGGACGATTGTCCAGAGCAGACGGTAAACGGAAACCATAATTAACCAGCATTTCCTTACGAGAACGGTCTCCATTGTACATGCCCTTGATTTGCCCCATGGTCATGTGGCTCTCGTCAATCATGATTAAGAAATCATCTGGGAAAAAGTCGAGAAGGGTATAAGGAGGCTCTCCTTCACTACGTCCATCCATGTGACGTGAATAGTTCTCAACCCCGTTGGTATAGCCCATCTCACGTAGCATTTCGATATCGTACTCTGTCCGTTGTTTCAAGCGCTGGGCTTCAAGCAGTTTGCCTTTCTTCTCAAAGACAGCTAGTTGCTCTTCTAATTCTGCTTGAATCTTTGCAATGGCAACTTCCATGTGGTCGTCATTGGTCACAAAGTGTGTCGCTGGAAAAATCGCCAAATGATCCACTTCTCCTAAGACCTGTCCTGTCAGAGCCTCAACCTCACGAATACGGTCAATTTCGTCTCCAAAAAATTCTACTCGAAAAGCGTGCTCATCACGAGAGGCTGGGAAAATCTCTACCACATCCCCACGCACACGAAATCTTCCCCGTTGGAAATCAATATCGTTTCGCTCAAACTGGATGTCAACTAAGTCATTCAAGAGTTTATCACGAGAAATCTCTAGACCAGGACGGAGACTAACGACACTGTCAGCGTATTCCTTGGGCGAACCCAAACCATAGATACAAGAGACTGAGGCCACGACAATAACATCATTACGCTCCAAAAGGGCCGAAGTAGCGGAGTGGCGAAGCTTGTCAATCTCGTCATTGACAGAACTATCCTTCTCAATATAGGTATCGCTAGAAGGGACATAGGCCTCTGGCTGGTAATAATCATAGTAGGATACGAAGTACTCAACTGCATTTTCAGGGAAAAATTCTTTAAACTCCCCATAGAGCTGTCCTGCCAGAGTTTTATTGTGGGCAATGACCAGAGTTGGTTTATTGACTTTGGAAATGACCTGACTCATGGTATAGGTCTTCCCTGTTCCGGTCGCCCCCATCAGAATCTGAGCTTTTTCTCCACCCTCGATATTATCAACCAACTGCTCGATAGCTTGGGGTTGATCTCCTGATGGTTGATATTTTGATACTAGTTTAAATTGATTATCTGTAATGCGGTTAATCATAAGAATCCTCTCTCCATGTGCTATTCCTATTTTAGCATACTTGTAGCATTTTCACGAAGAAAAGGACGGACCGAAGTCACATCCTTTCATTTTCTTTCTTTAATTGATAAGCGAGATAAAGAATCAGCAGAAACAAAATAATACTGGACACGATGGAACCCTCAATACCAAAAGACCCACCAGATAGCCAGTCTTGATTGCCTTGTGGAGTAAATTTCATGATTGATGTTCCTGAAGACTGACCACTAACTAATACTCCAAAGAGGTTTCCCTGTGCGAAATTCCAGGCTCCATGAATACCACCTATACCCCATATAGTATCTGTTTTAAGAAGATATAGGGACATGGCAACTCCGAATAAAAAGAGATCAATTGCAGATAAGAAAGTTATGCCTGGATTTCCTAAATGAAGTAAGGTAAAGAGACTACTAGATATGATAATAGCGACTTTAAGATTAGTTCTCTTAGCCAATTGTGGAATCAGCCAAGCACGAGTAACCAATTCTTCTGCCGTTCCTTGTAAAATCCAAAAAGGTATTGTAAATAAAGTAAAAGCTAGCGAATAAGTATCCAAGTGAATGGAGTCAAATTGATACTGCCCCAAGGCTACTAGTCCAGCCAAAGCAAGTATAAAGAGGGATAGACCAAGACCGTATCCTTTAAATAAGGCACTTAAAAAATTTTCTTTATAGAATCCCAAGGTTCGAATCGGTCTTTTCTCTACTTTTCTAGTCCATCTAAACACAGTTAAGATGATAAAACCAAAGGACAATAATTCAAATATTAAATGGATGTCACTTGTTTTATCAGATAAATTCTGAAATAACATTTGAAGGAAATCTGCAATTCTTTGACCACCCATACCAAGATTGCTAAATAGCCCGATCAATGCTAAAAAACTAAGGCCAAAAAATAGAGAAGATATGAACTCAGATATATAGACGAAAAATAGAGCTAACAAGGGGCTTGTGTAAATGTTTAAACTCATTTTAGAAGTTTCAAAGTCTTTTAAGATTCTTTTGTCTTTCATAACTTTATCCTCTTTTACTATATGATATACCTTTATTATAGCACTTCTGTTGTGTGATTCAAGACAAAACAAGAATTATGGATGTTATATTTTCTAACACAGAAATATAAAAATTTGCCTTTTTTTACTTTTTCTGATATAATGGGAAAATATTCGGAAAAGGAGACTAAAAATGAAGAAAAAATTTCTAGCATTTTTGCTAATTTTATTCCCAATTTTCTCATTAGGTATTGCAAAAGCTGAGACGATTAAGATTGTTTCTGATACCGCCTATGCGCCTTTTGAGTTTAAAGATTCAGATCAAACTTATAAAGGAATTGATGTTGACATTATTAACAAAGTCGCTGAGATTAAAGGATGGAACATTCAGATGTCCTATCCTGGATTTGACGCAGCGGTCAATGCGGTTCAAGCTGGTCAAGCTGATGCTATCATGGCAGGGATGACAAAGACGAAAGAACGTGAAAAAGTTTTCACCATGTCTGATACTTACTATGATACAAAAGTTGTCATTGCAACTACTAAGTCACACAAGATTAGTAAATATGACCAATTAAAAGGAAAAACTGTTGGTGTTAAAAACGGAACAGCCGCTCAACGTTTCCTTGAAAGTATCAAGGATAAATACGGTTTTACTATTAAAACATTTGACACTAGTGATTTGATGAACAACAGCTTGAGTGCTGGTGCCATCGATGCCATGATGGATGACAAACCTGTTATCGAATATGCCATTAACCAAGGTCAAGACCTCCATATTGAAATGGATGGTGAAGCTGTAGGTAGCTTTGCTTTCGGTGTTAAAAAAGGTAGCAAATACGAGCACTTAGTCACTGAATTTAACCAAGCCTTGGCTGAAATGAAAAAAGATGGTAGTCTTGATAAAATCATCAAGAAATGGACTGCTTCATCATCTTCAGCAGTGCCAACTACAACTACTCTAGCGGGCTTAAAAGCTATTCCTGTTAAGGCTAAATACATTATTGCCAGCGATTCTTCTTTTGCACCTTTTGTTTTCCAAAATTCAAGCAACCAATACACTGGTATTGATATGGAATTGATTAAGGCAATCGCTAAAGACCAAGGTTTTGAAATTGAAATCACCAACCCTGGTTTTGATGCTGCTATCAGTGCTGTTCAAGCTGGACAAGCTGATGGTATCATTGCTGGTATGTCTGTTACAGATGCTCGTAAGGCAACTTTTGACTTCTCAGAATCATACTACACTGCCAATACTATCCTTGGTGTCAAAGAATCAAGTACCATTGCTTCTTATGAAGATTTGAAAGGGAAGACAGTCGGTGTTAAAAACGGAACTGCTTCTCAAACCTTCCTAACAGAAAATCAAAGCAAATACGGCTACAAAATCAAAACCTTCGCTGATGGTTCGTCAATGTATGACAGTTTAAACACTGGTGCCATTGATGCCGTTATGGATGATGAGCCTGTTCTCAAATATTCTATCAGCCAAGGACAAAAATTGAAAACACCAATCGCTGGAACTCCAATCGGTGAAACAGCCTTTGCCGTTAAAAAAGGCACAAATCCAGAATTGATTGAAATGTTCAATAACGGACTTGCAAACCTTAAAGCAAACGGAGAATTCCAAAAGATTCTTGATAAATACCTAGCTAGTGAGTCTTCAACCGCTTCAACAAGCACTGTTGATGAAACAACTATCTGGGGCTTGCTTCAAAACAACTACAAACAACTCCTTAGCGGGCTTGGTATCACTCTTGCTCTAGCTCTTATCTCATTTGCTATTGCTATTGTTATCGGGATTATCTTCGGTATGTTTAGCGTTAGCCCCTACAAATCTCTTCGTGTGATTTCTGAGATTTTCGTTGACGTTATCCGTGGTATTCCATTGATGATTCTTGCAGCCTTCATCTTCTGGGGAATTCCAAACTTCCTCGAGTCTATCACAGGCCAACAAAGTCCAATTAACGACTTTGTAGCTGGAACCATTGCCCTATCGCTCAATGCAGCCGCTTATATCGCTGAAATCGTTCGTGGTGGTATTCAGGCCGTTCCAGTTGGCCAAATGGAAGCCAGCCGAAGCTTGGGTATCTCTTATGGAAAAACCATGCGTAAGATTATCTTGCCACAAGCAACTAAATTGATGTTGCCAAACTTTGTTAACCAATTCGTTATCGCTCTGAAAGATACAACTATCGTATCTGCTATCGGTTTGGTTGAACTCTTCCAAACTGGTAAGATTATCATTGCCCGTAACTACCAAAGTTTCAAGATGTATGCAATCCTTGCTATCTTCTATCTTGTAATTATCACGCTTTTGACTAAACTAGCGAAACGCTTAGAAAAGAGGATTCGTTAATGGCAAAATTAAAAATTGATGTAAATGATTTACACAAAAGCTACGGAAAAAATGAGGTTTTAAAAGGAATTACGACTAAGTTCTATGAAGGAGATGTTGTTTGTATCATCGGTCCTTCAGGTTCTGGTAAATCGACCTTCCTTCGTAGCCTCAATCTTCTAGAAGAAGTAACTAGTGGTCACATCACTGTGAACGGTTATGACTTAACTGAAAAAACAACCAACGTTGACCACGTCCGTGAAAATATCGGAATGGTGTTCCAACACTTCAATCTCTTCCCACACATGTCTGTATTGGACAACATCACCTTTGCTCCTATTGAGCACAAGTTGATGACTAAGGAAGAAGCTGAGAAATTGGGAATGGAGTTGCTTGACAAGGTTGGGCTAGCAGATAAGGCTAAGGCATGTCCAGATAGCCTATCAGGTGGTCAAAAACAACGTGTAGCCATCGCTCGTGGTCTAGCAATGAATCCAGACATCATGCTCTTTGATGAACCAACTTCTGCCCTTGACCCTGAGATGGTCGGAGACGTACTAAACGTTATGAAGGAATTAGCGGAGCAAGGCATGACCATGATCATTGTAACCCACGAGATGGGATTTGCCCGTCAGGTTGCCAACCGCGTTATCTTTACTGCAGATGGCGAGTTCCTTGAAGATGGGACACCTGATCAAATCTTTGACAACCCACAACACCCACGTCTGAAAGAATTTTTAGATAAGGTTTTAAACGTTTAAACTCAAACTGTAAGGACTTCCTTGCAGTTTTTTTCTATCTCGTATTGGAATTTTTGATTTTTCGGAAAATTATGTTAGAATTAAGTTTATGAAATGAGGTTTCCTCATACCTAGCAAGACTAGGAATAAAAATAGAAATTAGGTAGCTAGATGTCATCTAAGGTTATTGTTACAATTTTCGGTGCGAGTGGAGACCTGGCTAAACGCAAGCTCTACCCTTCCCTATTTAGACTATATAAATCCGGCAATCTTTCCAAACATTTTGCCGTCATTGGAACTGCCCGTCGTCCTTGGAGCAAGGAATATTTTGAATCTGTTGTAGTCGAATCTATCCTTGATTTGGCAGATAGTACCGAACAGGCTCAAGAGTTCGCTAGCCACTTCTACTATCAAAGTCATGATGTCAACGATACAGAACACTACATTGCTTTGCGTCAATTGCAGGCTGAACTAAATGACAAGTACCAAGCTGAACACAACAAGCTCTTCTTCTTATCTATGGCACCTCAGTTCTTTGGAACTATTGCCAAACACCTCAAGTCTGAAAATATCGTAGATGGTAAAGGTTTTGAACGCTTAATCGTTGAAAAACCATTTGGTACAGATTACGCAACTGCAAGCAAGTTGAATGACGAGCTCCTAGCAACATTTGACGAAGAACAAATTTTCCGTATCGACCATTATCTTGGTAAGGAAATGATTCAAAGTATCTTTGCAGTTCGCTTTGCCAACCTGATTTTTGAAAACGTTTGGAACAAGGATTTTATCGATAATGTTCAAATTACCTTTGCGGAGCGCTTGGGTGTAGAAGAACGTGGTGGCTATTATGATGAATCTGGTGCCCTCCGCGACATGGTACAGAACCACACTCTACAACTTCTTTCGCTCCTTGCTATGGACAAACCAGCCAGCTTCACAAAAGACGAGATTCGTGCTGAGAAGATTAAGGTCTTTAAAAACCTCTATCATCCAACGGATGAAGAGCTTAAAGAACACTTTATCCGTGGTCAATACCGTTCTGGTAAGATTGATGGCATGAAATACATCTCTTATCGTAGCGAGCCAAATGTGAATCCAGAATCAACAACTGAAACCTTTGCATCTGGTGCTTTCTTTGTAGACAGCGATCGATTCCGTGGTGTTCCTTTCTTCTTCCGTACTGGTAAACGTCTGACTGAAAAAGGCACTCATGTCAACATCGTCTTTAAACAAATGGACTCTATCTTTGGAGAACCACTTGCTCCAAACATTTTGACCATCTATATCCAACCCACAGAAGGCTTCTCTCTCAGTCTAAATGGGAAGCAAGTAGGAGAAGAATTTAACTTGGCTCCTAACTCACTGGATTACCGTACAGATGCGACCGCAACTGGTGCTTCTCCAGAACCATACGAGAAATTGATTTATGATGTCCTAAATAACAACTCAACTAACTTTAGCCACTGGGATGAAGTTGGTGCGTCATGGAAATTGATTGACCGTATCGAAGAGCTCTGGGCTGAAAATGGTGCCCCACTTCATGACTATAAAGCTGGAAGCATGGGACCTCAAGCAAGCTTTGACTTACTTGAAAAATTCGGTGCCAAATGGACTTGGCAACCAGATATCGCCTATCGTCAAGATGATCGTTTAGAATAAAAAAATTTCCTGCAAGTTTATGCCTTGCAGGATTTTTGCTTCTGATTAGATTAAGCCTTCCAAGAGACCTTTCATAAAGTTTTCTGAGTTAAACTCTCCAATATCATCGATTTTTTCACCAAAACCAATCAATTTTACAGGAATATTGAGTTCTTCACGGATGGCTAGAACAACACCACCTCGAGCAGTTCCATCAATCTTAGTCAAGACAATTCCTGTTAAAGGAGTGATTTTTGAAAATTCTTTGGCCTGTACCAAGGCATTTTGACCTGTTGATGCATCAAGTGCCAAGAAGGTTTCATGAGGAGCTTCTGGCACAATACGTTTGATAATACGACCAATCTTTTCCAACTCAGCCATGAGGTTGTCCTTGTTTTGCAAACGACCAGCAGTATCGATCATGAGAATATCGATACCTTCAGCCACGGCACGTTCCATGCCATCAAAGACCACACTGGCTGGATCAGCTTTTTCAGATCCAGTCACAACTGGAACGTCCACACGACGGCCCCATTCAGCAAGCTGGGCTACCGCCCCTGCACGGAAGGTGTCTGCCGCAACCAACATGACTTTCTTACCTGCTTGTTTGTAGCGGTGGGCTAGTTTCCCGATAGAAGTTGTTTTCCCAACACCATTCACACCAACAAAGAGCATGACTGTCAAGCCATCTTGGAAGTGGATGCTTTCATCGTAGCTACCATCCTTTTCATAAAGCTCAACCAATTTCTCAATGATGACACGGCGCAGTGCATCAGGTTTCTTGGCGTTTTCAAGCTTGGCTTCGTAGCGTAACTCATCTGTTAAGTTAGAAGCGACCTGTACACCAACGTCACTCATGATCAGCAGTTCTTCCAGTTCCTCGAAAAATTCTTCGTCAACAGAGCGGAAATTAGCAAAGAAGGCGTTCAAGCGAGCTCCGAAGCCTGTACGAGTTTTCTTAAGACTGCGGTCATATTTTTCCTGAACAGTTTCTTCTGCTTGAGGCGTTTGTGCTTCAAGAATTTCAGAATTATTTTCTTCTACAGTCTCTAGAAACTCAGTATTCTCTTCTTCTGAGTGTGGAAATTCTGCGACTTCTTTTTGAGAAACTTCTACAACTGGCTCTAAATCCAGACTTTCTTCAACTGTGTCTTGGATTTTCTCTTCTTCAAACACAGCTTCTTCAGAACTTTCAACCTCTGCTTCTTCCTGAGAAATTTCCTCAGCTTCTGTTAAGGCATGCTCAACATCTTCAGACAAATCAAGATTTTCCAGAGCTTCTTTTACAACTTCTTCGATTTTAGGTTCTTCTTTTTTTCCGAATAGACGGTCAAATAATCCCATATCTTAGTTCTCCTTTAGCACATATTCTTCGATAGCCCAGGCGACAGCCTCTTCATCGTTGGTCATTGGCGTCACTACATTTGCGACTGCCTTGACTTCAGGAACAGCGTTTTGCATGGCAACACCAAGCCCTGCCCATTCAATCATAGAAAGGTCATTGGCTTCATCACCACAGGCCATAACTTGGCTTTGGTCGATTCCTAGATGGCTGATTAGTTTTGCCAAACCTGTTGCTTTATGAACATTCTTTGGTGACCATTCTAGCAACATTTCACGTGATTTAAAGATTTCATATTGGTCAAACAATTCTGGAGAAATCTTTTGAATGGCTGCATCCAAGGGTTCTTGAGCAAAGGCAGTCACGCATTTATTGTAGGTCATTTGACTAGACAAGTCTTCAAAGTCCACTGGAACAAAAGTCAAAGCTGGATTAAATTTGGCATAAAGACTTTCTTGGTCGGATTGGATTTGATAAACAGTTCCTTCTGAGATAGCATCAAGAGGCAGTGATAATTTCTCTGTTTCCTCATACAAGCGTGCCACATCATCATATGAAAAGACTGTTTTATCAAGGATTTCTCCTGTATTTTTCTGAACCAAACCACCATTAAAAGTAATCGTATACTCATCTTCTTGGCCGTCAGTCCCTAGCTCATGGAGAAAGAAATCCATGGCTTTTAAGGGACGACCAGTTGTCAATACAACCTTAATACCACGATCACGCGCAGCTTTCAAAGTTGCCTTGGTACGATCCGTCAGCCTTTTATCAGTAGTCAACAAGGTCCCGTCCAAGTCCAATGCAATCAATTTTATATCTGCCATTATAAGCCCTCCATATAAGCTATAACCGACTGGTCCTTATGGTGACCAATCACAGTCTCTGCTAATTCTAAAATTTCTGGTCGTGCATTTTCAGGAGCTACAGGATGTCCCACAACCTGCATCATATGCAAGTCATTTAGATTGTCTCCAAAAGCCATAACCTGATCCATTGTGATACCAAGTTTTTTAGCTAATTCAACAATAGCCACACCCTTATCGACATAGTCCAGAACAATATCAATGGATTCAAAGCCAGTTGTCATGGCCTTAACACCAGGAACATGTTCATTAACCCAAGCTTCCCCAGCTTCTAGCGTTTCTTCTGTGAAGTTGGTTGTAAATTTGAAAATGTCATCTGTAATATCTTCTAGACTCGCTACTTTTTGAATATTTTCATTATAGTGCTGACTCACTTTTAAATAGGTCTCATCAACCGTATCTAGCACATAAGAGCCTTTTTTCCCCGTCAAGAGCAATTTATTAATATCTACATAAGGTGACGTTTTCAGCTTTTCAAAAGTTGATAGATAGAACTCACGAGACATGGTCGCTTCATACAAGTCCTGACCTTGATATTCGACCAAACTGCCATTTTCCGCGATGAAAATAATGTCATCACGAACATCAGCAAATAATTTTTCTAAGGATAGAAATCCGCGCCCCGAAGCCACCGCAAAGTAAATCCCTTTTTCCTTGTAGGAAGCCAAAAGAGACTTGAGGCGATCCATATCAAAGCGTCCATTCCCATCTAGGAAGGTTCCGTCCATATCCGTTGCTACTAATTTAATCATAAATTCTTCATACTCCAATTAATAAATCCACCTTCTATTATACCATAGAAAAAGCAAATAGCGCCTAATCCATTTGAGATTAGACGCTTGATAAACTCCCGACTTTATCACTTAATTTTTATCCAATATTACTTAACCCTTTAGTATAACTGGATTTTTTCTAAATTCCCAAACTAACTTCCACCGCCAATAAAAGTTGAAATTAATCTGATAAAAATCGAAAAAACAAGTGGAATTCCAAGTCAGAGTAAGTTCCACTTGTTTATCGTCCAATAACAAGGAAGAGATGCTCGTCTTTCAAAATTGTCTTAAAGGTTTCTTCAGAATTGAGCCTGTATTCAATAGCCTTCCCTAGTTCTGAACCCTGTAAAACTGACTGGATCCGGCACCAAACAAAGAAGTCTTCCATTCAGGGTTGGAGCTTTTCTTGACGTTTCTGTAGTCGTTCATCAATCGACAATGTATCCCATCAATAAGCTAAGCCTTTAGCACCTAACGATGATTTCCCCACTTGCTTGGGCGTCGCTTCAAAAAACTCCTTTCTCACATGTGCCCAACAACCAACAAGTGCAGCTTCTTCCAGTTGACGATAAGCGGACGAGCATCTCGCAGTTTACCAAGCTTAGCATCGCTTTGCTCCTAAACCTTGGACTGCTATCGCATAAGCAGAATAAGCTCCCTGAGATTCCTGCACTACTAAACCACTCCGTCGCTGATCATGATGGTAAAGCGTGATACCTTGTTGCTCATCTTTCCCTGACAAAAAAGTCTAATAATAGGTCTGCTGGCTATCACTTTTTAAGACCCAATAAGAGGTTTCTTTCGGATGAGGAAGAGGTTGTTATAGAAACTTTTCTTCTATAGTTACTTATCTTATAAAAAACATGTTATAACATAGTATATTGACATTGAAATAGTACACCGTTGTTTCTAAAACATTGTTAGAAATTGGTTTAACTTCCCCAATAAATTTGTTCAATTTTTATTTCATTTCGCTATAAATCGTAATATACTTTGATTTTCTCAAATATTATGTTATCGCAACTTCTCAAAAGTAAAATATTATTATTTAATCCCTATTAAATATATCTCTTGTATAAACTTTTTCTAATACATCAGACAATTCATCTGAAATTCTATTTGAAATAATAACATCCGATGTTTTTTTAAATTCTTCCAGATTCGTTACAACTTTAGCATCAAAAATCTCTTTTGAAGACAAAAACGGTTCATAAATAATAATATTTACATTATATTTCGTTAATTGTTTAATCACATTTTCAGTTGACGAATCACGAATATTATCAGAATCTTTTTTAGCTAGCAAACGATAAATGCCTACATTGTATATATTATTTTTTGTTATTTGTATTGCTATAAACTCTGATCTTTTTTGGTTACTTAATACAATAGAATCTAACAAAACAGTTGGAAGGCCTTCACATTCACTTAACATATGTTTTGTATCTTTAGGTAAACAGTATCCTCCATAACCAAAACTAGGATTATTGTAAAATTCTCCGATTCTTTCTTCAGAACAAATTCCTTCAATGATATTTTTAGTATTTAACCCTTTCATAATGGAAAAACTATCAATTTCATTGAAGAACGCAATTCTCATTGCAAGGTATGAATTTGAAAATAACTTAATTGCTTCAGCTTCAGCTGAATTTGTCAGTAGAATCGGGGCAACTTCATTTAACGAGAACTCCGATAATAATCTTCCAAATCTTTGACAATATTCAGCTCTCCCTCCCAAAATAATTCTAGATGGAAATAAGTTATCTAATAATGCTTTTCCTTCACGCAAAAACTCTGGAGAAAAAATGATCCGATCTGTGTGAAATTTTGTATTCAAATAATTCGTAAATCCGATTGGCACTGTAGATTTTATAACTATATATGCAACAGGATTAATACTTAGGCAATCAGCTATAACTGATTCTATACCCTCAGTATCTAATACTCCTTTATTTTCATCAAAGTCTGTTGGTATTGCTATTATGATACAATCAACTTTTTCAAAGTACTTCTCATCATAAATACAAGCTTCGAATTTCAAATCTTTATTTAAAAAATATCTCTCCAACTCATAGTCGATAAATGGACAAATTTTATTATTAAGCTGTTCGACTTTCTGTAAATTAATGTCTAATCCAACCACGTCATGTTCCTGAGATAACAGGACAGATAAAGTCAAACCGACGTACCCCATACCAACTGTAGTTATTTTCATAATAGACCTTCTACTACTTTCTTATCTGTTTACATTCAGCGCACCCACTTGATTTAGTTTTTTTAAACCTAATTTATAAGTGGTTGGATTTAATTCATAGGTAATGAACTTTCTATTTTTCTTAAAAGCACACAAAGATGTAGTCGCTTGCCCCATAAACGGATCCAACACAACATCACCTTCCAGAGAATAAATATCAATAAGTTGATTGACAATTTGTTCTGGAAAAGCTGGTGGTCTTGTAGAATAATCCCAAGGTATATTCCAAATGCAGTCAATAAATTTAGTGCCCTCAATGTTTCTATCCCACACTATAAATTCTGACTTTTTCTTAAAAATCAATATGTATTCATAGTTATTTAGAATCAAAGACTCATTATTCGAATAACTTGAAGGATATTTTTCAACTTGATTTTTGATATATGAAGTATTATTCAAATTCCATATTATTGTCCCTTCAATATAGAAATTATGCTCCGCAAAGAATTTTTCAATTTCATGTTTGATATCGTAATACATATTTTGATTTTTTCTGCTAATTTCTACAGAACTGCAAATATTGATGCAAATTGTTCCTGTTTCTTTTAATATTTTACTACATCTTTCCCAAACACTATTTAGACTCTGAATATAGCCTTTATATGTTTCTGTTAACCCAATCTGATCATCGTGTTGATAATCAACTAAATTAAAATATGGTGGAGAAGTGATTATTAAATCAACAGAATCATTTTCTACATCTTCCATAGCTCTGGAATCACCTAAATAAGCCTTATTCTCTGTTTTCATGTTTTTTACTCCTTTTAGTTTTTTCTATTAACATATACGAGATTAATATCATTACAATCATAAAACAAGAAATCAATAAGATAGTTATTCTCATATTAAATATTTGAATTCCTACACCAATTATCGGATTTACCAACATTGTAACAAGACTAATTGAAAAGGATAGTCCTGATATAACTGTTGCTCTTGAATTGTCATCAACCCAAAGATGTAACATCTCCATGATAATAGGATCAAGAATATCTATGATAATGTACAACAGTAGAAAACTAAATATAAATGTGGCATTGAAAGGCAAAATTTGAAAAATAATGGAAATCATTAGTATCAATGATAGCAGCATAATTAATTTAGAAACTCTTATTTTTGATATTTTATAAGCTTGAGTTGCTACTATGCCACCAATGATACTATAAATCATAAACATAGCTCCATTAATAGATGTAGAAAATCCTATTTTAGAAAAATAATCTGGTAATAAAGCAAATACTACGTTAATTGCTGAGACAATAACCGTAGTAAAAGCGAACATGAAAAGAATTTTAGTAGATTTTAGCAACCTATGAAAAACTGAAAATAATTCTTTAAATTTCGGAACACCATTTTGATTAAGATCTTCTATAGAGTGTTTCTGATTATCTGGAATAGATATGATGATTATCATTGAACCTATAAGTGTAAAAGATTGTATAAAATATGGTAAACATCTTGTAATGCTATATAAACCACCTCCTATAAATGTAGCAATCCCCAAAGTCAGAGCGCTGATTAATTGTAACTTTCCTCGTATTTTCCCATAACTCTCCTCCTTGCCTTCACTTCTTAGAGATTCAAAAAACAAGGCATCATCAGCTCCACTTAAAAAAGCATTTCCTACTCCTTCTAAAACAAATGCACCTAGTATAACATAGTAAACATAGTCCTTCATTAGCAAGATTGATGAAAGAGTTAATAATGGAGTAATTGATAACAGAACTAGTCCCAATAGAACGATTTTCTTCTTACTAAACCTATCTCCTAAAATTCCGGAGGGAATCTCTGAAACTAATTGTGAAAATAGAAAAATAGATTGAAAAAATGCAAATTGTACTAAAGATAATCCCAAAAACTGAACAATAAAGATAATATTTACTATTCTAGTAAATCGTAAATTTGTAAAAATGATATATAGATAATATTTTAACTCTGATGAAATTTTATTGCTTCTCATACCACATTCCTTCTAATTCATCTTTTACTAACCAAAAATTATCAACATCAAAAGATTTAAAAATAGCTTCCAATTCTATTCTATTCATAAATTCATGAAACAATGGATCAGATTTTCTAGTTTTATTCAAAGATGCTGATTCAAAAATACCTATTTTCCCATTATTACTCCTATGCATGCGATTTCTACAACTAAGAGATGGCATATCTATATATATTTTAGGATATATGTTATTACTGATTCTCCAGGCTTTGCCAATTGCTTTACACTGACTTAACTCTTCACAAACTATAATTTCTTCAAAATTTTCTTCAAAATATTCTGAAATGAATTCTGGTAAATACGAAATGATTGATCTACGAAAATGAAGTAATAGTTCTGGTCCAAATACAATATTCTTTGCACTAGGCACTAAATCATACAAACCTTTTAATTCATCATCACTAAAGTTATGTTTTTTTAATATCTTATCAATCATTTTATAAGATAAATCTCTTCGAATTATTTTTATTTCAATGCCTACACGTTTTCCTAGCTGTTCAAAAAATATTTCTAAGCGTTTAACAAATTGTTGCCATCTTTCTTTTTCACAATCATCTTTACATGATTCAATAGGTGTATCCACATATATTGCACAATTTAAATTTTTCATGATGGCCTCATTAATAGGCATCAGTATATCAAAGTAAAAATTGATAGCCAGATTATCAATTTTTGCATCACAGCGATCAATACAAGCCCCCCCAACAACAAGACTGTTATTTGGAGAAAAATTACTTGTTTCATCAAAAACTATTAAATTATCCCTAAAACTAGCATCATAATTTAAGTCATTTAATGAAATTATCTGATTTAAATCTTTTTTATACATTTTTTTCACTAGTAAATTGGAAAAATCAATATCTTCAATCACAGGCATGTATTATCTTCCTTTCAATAGTCCTTTTTCAAGCATAATTCTAATAATTGAACGAATACCGCTCTCTTCCTTATATTGAATTTCATTTTTTGATTCATACACCGAACCTTCATTAATATATGATATTATATTGTCGAAGATTTCTTCTTTATATCTTGTACTAATATTAGAAAATGCTTCTCTTACTTTAGTCACACCTTCACTTTCTTCAAGTAACTCATCTGTTGAAAATAAATATCCATACTTAGATAAGGTATTACAATTCCCAGAGATTTGATTATATTTTTCAAGCAATAATGCCTGAGAATAATTTGAAGGCAAAAAATAATGTGGTTTTAAGCCTAATTCTAAACTCTCTAAATAAAATGTCAAACCAGGTGTTGTAAATATCCTACTTGCTTCACATGACGCTGATAGAAACTCTTTATGGGACATTACTTTAAATGTAACATTGTAGTCAAAACGGTTGTTTGATTCAATCCATTTTTTCTGCGTCATGTTACAAGCACAATCAATCTCATATTTATCAATATTAGGTATTTTTGAAAAAAGTTTTAGATAAAATAACATGTACTTTTTGAAAAATACATCATTTTCATATGGAGTAACTATACCAGCGAAATTTAATAGAATTTTATTGTTTTTGAAATCTTTTGTTTTTGTTATTCCTTCCGTATTAATAATAGGATTTATTGTTTGGATATTCTTATACTGCGATAAATTATTGGGATCAATAAAAGCATTTTGAACAAAATAAATATCATATTCGTTAATCCCATCTAGGGGTTTTTCCCACATCCAACTTAGACTATCAACAAATACACTTTTTACATTTAAATTTGTATCTCGTTGAATTTTAGGAATATTCAGATTCATAACATTAATTAAGAGTTCATAATTCTTAATATCTACTATTTTCAAAAAGCTTTCAGACCTAATTTCATCAGTATCACACTCGATGTATTCTAATCTATTACCAAAGTTGGTCTTAAAAAAATTTATAGATTCTCCATTTCCGCAAAATGTAATCTCTTTATATCCCATCTTCAATAGCTCTTTGATAATAGAATATAATTTGGAAGACGGACCAAAACCAAAATTTGTAGTTACTGTCAAAATTCTCATAACAATCACCTAATAAATATATGCTTTTCTATGTACTTTAATATTTTTAACCATTCAAGTTTATCTGGAAACTCATCTTCAGAATCATAATAAATAACATGAACCTGAGTACCTGTTGTGTGTAAACCTTCATACAATGGTGTTTTTGAACCGATTCTTTTGTTAATTCCTAAGACAATAGGAATAGAGTGCGCTGAAGCCCAACCAAGTTCCACAGCACATCCATAACTATTATTTGGAAAAGTAATATATACATTACTTTGTTTCAGTAGCGAATAATCTCTAAGGGTACATTCTAAAGAATCTGCAATCTTTTTGCCAAATTCTTCTTCCTCTAGAGCACAAAACACATTATGACCATACGATCTCAAATCAGAAATAATCCCCTTAATTCTGGACTTTGTCGCAGTTTCTAACGGACTTTTCAAGTTCGGATTAATTATTCCTGTGATTGGTGTACCTAAAAAAATATCCATTGTTATTCATTCCTTTCTTTCGTTTCATTCAATGCACAACACTGAGTTAAAAAGTATTGTGCTCTTTGTTTAAAACTATAATATAAAACGTGAAAACATATCACTATTACAAATCGCGACGAGGCGATTAAGTGAGTGCTTCAGCCAATACATTTGAAAAAATCCATCATTATAACTGTAGTTCATCCTATTAGGTACAACCAACTGTGACCATAATACTAAAAAAATCAAAGAGAAAACTAGGAAGCTTGTCTTGTACATCTCAAAATACTGATTTTATAATGAAGATAAGACTAGAATGCTAATTAATAGATTTACAGATAAATATCTGATATCTTGTATTGCTTTACGATTTCTTAAGATTATAATTAGTAAATTTATTATTAGATAAGCGACTTGTTTATAAAAAGAAATAGGCCTTTCTCAAATTTGGTGAAGGAATACTCCTCGTGTTTCAATTACTCAAAATTAGAGTAAATAATAAATATATTACATTTATATTTTTTCAAACTTTCCCTCACAATTATTTATTAAATTGAAGAAACATCTACTAATAGCTATTCCCCCATTCTGAATAATAAATAGCTTAAGATAATAGCTTTGAAGTAAAGTATCCTCGTTAAAACAGATCTCTCCTTCAACTACTTTAGTTCCAATATTTTTAAAACGTATTCTTTTCAACTCTGGTGAGGTATTTGATGACTTTTCTACATATATTGGTAGCTGTACTCCTAAGTAAACATCTCCTCTATGTTGTGGAGTAATAACAATCTTATATTTTATTCTTAATCTTTCTCTATCATAATTATCACACATAAAATCTACTTCTGGCATGCCTGTCATTGAAGTATTTTTATCACCGCACCTATAACAATAGAAAGAATTAATATTGAATAAATTGTTAGTTTCTGGAATATAGTTGCAACCAACACCCGAACTTCCACAACAACATATTTTTTTGAAAATACTACTTTCATCAATTATAGACCTAAAAATATTATATCGATCAAATTCGAAAAGCTCGTCATTTTGGTTCTGAATCATTATTTCAGCTATCTTTTTAGAAATAGGATTTACTCTATTTATTAAATTTTGTTCAAAATTTAAATATTTTTCTTCTGTCACTCCATAGGTACCTCTGCGTGTCATTTGCATGTAATCTGCTAAAACATTATTAGATAACTTTTTTACCTCATGTTCACTACTTAATAACCCAGACGAAACATATGAAGCAAGTCGCGATAAAATCATTTTGCTACTTTGGGTTAATCGGACAATCCCATTTATATTTTCAAGTGATTGATCTACTTTTCTAGTATTTGGGAGTCCAATATTAACAATTGAAACAAACGGCTGTACATCATTTAATTTATTATGAAGTTTGGTTCCAATATTTGTCAAATTTGAATCTGAAAAAATTTCATATATCTCTGGATTATCAATCGATTGAACAGCAATAGAAGCAACAATATTTCTTGCTATTCCATCGATAGCATCTAATGTTAAGTTGAATCTAGAATCATACAATCTACAATCATTAAACGGAAAATTACTACAAGATAATAAAAATAATGTTTCAACATTTATAGAGCTAATACGTATTGCTTTACTCTCATCCTTAAAAAAAGATTGCCCTTGATGGCCCCAAGAAGGAGCAAATTTTTCTTGTTGAGGAATTAATTTATTAAAACCATGCAAAGTGAAATCAGCTAAATTTAGATGATCTTCTTTTCCATGTCCATGAAAAACTAATTCTGACCAAGATTTTTCTTCCAAAAGATTTTTTATATTTTCATTTTCAAGCCTTTTTATATCAAAAATATCCCATTTGTTTTTTGTTTCACTAAATTCATTTAACTTTTTATGCGAAAAGACTGCTTTTCGTACTTCTTTTTCACTTTTTGAGTAAAACTGCTTTCCTATCATCCAAGACAATGAAGATAGATCTCTTCCTGTCAGTATGTACAGTTCAATATTATTTTTCTTACAATATTCTAATATAGTCAAAATTTTATATTGTGAAAAATCTTTATATAGTCCTATTACTACCAGATTTTCTATGTTTATCATCTCATTTAAAGAGGTCACCCACTTCTTACAAAATAACCTACAGTTTTTATAAAACTCTAAATCAGAAGATAGAGTGATCCCTGCATCGCATTGGTAAATTGGCGTTGTTTTATAGCATTCGGAATATTCATTGTTAATTCGCTTGATATTATGAAGTAAATCTTCTCTTTTGTGGTCAACAAAAATAGGAATTTCTCCTTGAAAATTTAAACCCATAGTATTAAAAGCATTCGAATACTCTTGTACATTATTTGATATTTTAAATAAATTCTGTTTTTTCAATTAAAGCCTCCCAAATTATAAATACCGTATTTTATACTATGTATCTATAAAATCTTAAGTCTTTAGATACTCTAAAGACTTAGGTGTACACCTAAGCATTTTACCCACCAACAATTATGATAATATCCATCACCAAAATTACAATCGGCAAAATTTTCGAAATTTTTTTCATAATTAGACTTCCTTTCCGTTTTTATTTATTGTACAATAAATAAAAACGGATTTAATTTTTGTTGGGAAAATGGGAAATTATGAAATCAAAACTTGGCATCACACTTAGAAAAGTTCGTAAAGGAAAACAAATTAGTCTATGCTCTGTAGCAGATGAACATCTTTCAAAATCTCAAATATCTAGATTCGAACGTGGGGAATCAGAGATATCTTGTATTCGACTTATCAATATTTTAGACAAATTACACATTACTTTAGATGAGTTTCTTGTTTTACATAATGAAGATTATACTAATGCTGAATTATTCGCTAATTTGGTTCAATATATTCGTAAGCAATATTCATCATATAACATCAAAAATATAGCTGCTCTACTTTCTGACTCATCACATTACACTTTAAATTCTTTCGAGAAAACAATGATAAAATCCATTCTACATACAATGGATTCCAGCATTATTCCATCAAATAAAGAATTACTTCAATTGACAGATTATCTCTTTAAAGTTGAAAAATGGGGTTACTATGAAATCACTTTATTAGGTAACTGTGTACGAACAATAAACTACAACTCCTACTTCCTATTAACAAAGGAAATGATGAACAATTACATCTACTCTTCATTGAATAAAACAAATAAGCGAATTGTCACTCAATTGGCCATCAATTGTCTAATTCTGAGCGTAGATAAGGAAGAATTTTCAAACTGTACTTATCTAATCACCGAAATAAAAGCATTATTAGATAATGAATTAAACTTTTATGAACAGACAGTTTTTCTCTATGCAACTGGTTACTTTGAATTTAAGCGTCATTCAGATAGCGGAATTGAAAAAATGAAACATGCCATACAAGTGCTTGATATTTTAGGAGAAGACAAGTTAAAATTACACTATACTAGCCATTTCGATAAACTGGTAAACAAAGAATAGATGAAATGATTCTCTACTATTTAACATTTTACAAATCAAGGGTGTCTCCATAAACTCACAACATCTCTAATGATTTTACCCTAATAGCAATAGACAGTTAAAAAGCCCTGAAATCAGCTAAATTTCAAGGCTTTCTTTATATGCTATTGTATCAATTTACTTATTCCGATTTCTGTTGCTACTAGTTTAATTGTCATCCTTCAATACTTTCTAAATCTTTTAACTTAACCGAAACAATTTTTGAGACACCTGATTCTTGCATGGTCACTCCATAGATAGAATCAGCCGCTGCCATGGTTCCCTTACGGTGGGTCACAACTATAAACTGGCTATCCTTGTCAAATCGATTGAGGTAATCTCCAAAGCGTTTAACATTAGCTTCGTCCAGCGCAGCTTCCACCTCATCCAAGATAACAAATGGAATGGTCTTGACACGGATAATGGAGAAGAGCAAGGCAAGAGCTGATAAGGCTTTTTCCCCACCACTCATGAGATTAAGCGACTGGATTTTCTTTCCTGGTGGTTGGACTGAAATCTCAACCCCAGCTGTCAGCAAGTCTCCTTCAGTCAAAATCAGGTCAGCCTGACCTCCGCCAAACATCTGCTTGAAGGTCACTTTAAAGGACTCACGAATAGCCTCAAAGGTTGATTTAAAGCGTTCCTTAACCTCATCATTCATCTCTGTGATAGTCTCAAGAAGCAGATTTTTCGCTGACAAAATGTCATCTCGCTGGCTATTGAGGAAATCCAGACGATTGTGAACTTCTTCATACTGGTCAATAGCTTCCAAGTTGACAGGACCCAGCGAGCGAATAGCCTTCTCTAAATCCTTAACCTCTTGCTCTGTCAGATTGAGATTTTCCAACTCATGTGCCTTTTCGATAGCTTCTGTATAGCTAATCTGGTACTGGTCTGTTAATTGGCTTTGTAGATGACGCAAACGCTCGCTGACCTTTTCTTTTTCGGCTTCAGCACGTGTTTGCTTGCGAATCCATTCCTCATTCTGCTGGCGAGCCTGATCCAAATGACTAGCAATATCATCCAGTTGACCTTCAATATCATCTAATTCAAACTGCTTACGAATCAAACCTTGTTGGAGGTTTGTTTTCTGCATTTTGGCTTCTTCGGCCTGTTGACTGAGCAATTCTGTATCAACCTTCTCCAGATTATCAACCTTTTCTTGAAGAAGGCGCTGGATTTCCTCTTGTTCGATATTCAGATTATCCAATTCCTTGCCTAGACGGTCAATATCAGCCACTTCATAACGTTTTTGCCCTTGCAGTTCTGTCTTAAGCAGGCGAGCTTGCGCTAGCTCTTCCTGCAAGTTTTGATAGCGTTCTTGGATGGCGTTTTTATTAGACTTAATTTCTTCAATCTCAGCTTCCAGATTTTGCTTATCACTGGCGATTGTAGCAAGGCGCTCTTGGCATTTTTCCTTATCTGCTTGCCAATCTCCGTCAGAAAGACGATCTAATTCCTCTTCTTGGAGTTTCCAAAGAGTTTCTAACTCTTCAACTTGCTGACTGATTTGCTGATAGGCGAGGGACAAGCCTTGCTCCTGAATACGAGTCTGCTCCCCTTGAGATTTGATGGCTTCTAATGATTCGGTCAATCTAGCCATCTCATCTTGCAAGGACTTCAAAGTCGCTTCTTCTGAACGCAAACTTGCTTCTTCTTCAACAATTTCTTTTTGTAATTGCTCCAGTTCTGGCTTGATAAAAATACTGTTATTTTGGCGATTGGCACCACCCGCATAGGAACCACCTGTACGAAGCTCTGTCCCATCTAGTGTCACCATGCGCACCTGATAACGAACCTGGCGCGCTGCTGCACGCGCATGTTCTACGGTATCAAAGATAGCCGTCGTAGCTAGCAAATTCTTGAAAATAGCTTCCAGTCTAGTATCGAATGTCACCAACTCATCTGCCATGCCCAGAAATCCCAGACTTGCAGCGATAGCACCTTGGTTCTGACTAGAAATCGTACGCGCCTTGATCGTTGTCAAAGGAAGGAAGGTTGCACGACCTGCTCTGTTTCGTTTGAGGAAATCAATCGCCTTAGTCGCCGCGTTCTCATCTTCTACAATGATGTGCTGACTGCTTGCTCCAAGCGCAATTTCCAAGGCAGTTTGATAATGCACATCAAAGGTCAGGTGCTCACTAACAGCACCAATAATACCACCAAGGCGGACTTTTTCTTGGAGAACAGTCTTAACACCTGCATAAAAGTTACTGTGATTTCTAAGGATATTTTCCAAACTTTGAGCTCTGGCCTGCTTGTTTTTGAGATTATCCAGACGGTCAAATAGTTGACTTTGTTGAGCTTGATAGGAAGATTTCTGCTCCTCTTGCTCCTTGGCAATAGCTTGATAGTCAGCCAATAATTTTTGAACCTGCTCCTTAGCAGTTTCAAGCTCCGCCTTTTGCTGACTAGCCTTCTCTTTAGCTGTAGCCAGCTGTTCTTTGAGTTTTTGTAATTGATCTGCTTGTTTTTGAGAAAGCTGACGACTATTTTCCAACTCATTCTCGATGCGGGTCAGTTGGTTTGAGACATCCGCTTCTTCTTGTAAAAGAGCTACAAAGCGTTCGCGTAAGAGCTCAATCATTTGATCAGGATCATCTGAAAAAGCTAGCAATTCAGCTTCTAAACGATTGAGTTTTTGATTATTTTGGACTAGATTTTCCTCTAACAGAGCTAAAGAGCTTTCTTTATCAGATTTTTCTTGGCTGAGTAAATTTCTCTTATCCTCCAAAGCAGCCAAACGAGCTTGTGCTTCCTGTTGATTGAGGGCTACTTGCTCAGATTCTAATTTCGATAGGGCTAATTTTCTCTCTAAATCACTAATCAGACTGGTCAAATCCATCAAACTGCCTTGGTCTTTAGCCATTTCAGCCTGTAAATCTTGGCGTTGCTTTTTAAGAGTTTGATTTTCTTCTTCTAATTTTTCACGCTTTTGGTAATAGCTTGTCAAGAGTTCCTGAACCTGTACCAACTCTTCTTCTGTCGACTCTAGTTCAGACTTATTTTCCTTGATTTGAGCAACAAGGACATCCAAGTAAATAGCCTTGCGTTGACCTTCCAAATCTAAAAACTTACGAGCATTTTCTGCTTGCTTCTCAAGAGGCTTGATTTGATTATCCAACTCATAGATAATGTCCTCTAAGCGGTCTAGATTATCCTGAGTTTGTTGCAATTTGCTCTCAGTCTCTTTTCTACGAGTTTTGTATTTCAAAACTCCAGCAGCCTCTTCAAAAATAGCTCTGCGTTCTTCAGGCTTGGAGTTGAAAATTTCCTCAACCTTCCCTTGGGAAATGATAGAGAAGGAATCTCGTCCCAATCCAGTATCCAAGAAAAGATCATGAATATCACGCAGACGGACTTTCTTGCCGTCAATCTTGTATTCGCTATCTCCACTACGATAGATATGACGTTCTACCCTGATTTCTTGGCCTGCATCCTTGATAAATCCGTCATGATTATCCAGAGTCACAACTACAGAAGCATAATTGAGCGGTTTGCGACTTTCGGTCCCAGCAAAGATGACATCCGGCATCTTGCCCCCACGGAGACTCTTGACACTTGACTCCCCCAAGGCCCAACGCAGACTTTCTGTAATATTGGACTTTCCAGATCCATTGGGTCCAACAACTGCCGTCACACCTTGGTCAAAAACGACCTTGGTCTTATCAGCAAAAGACTTGAACCCCTGAATTTCGATTTCCTTTAAATACATGAATCCAGCCCCTTCTCAACGGCATTTTTGGCAGCTTCCTGCTCTGCTAATTTCTTAGAACGACCTTGGCCTTGACCGATGCTCTTACCTTCAACAAGAACTTCTACATCAAAGACCTTATCGTGAGCAGGCCCTGTTTCAGAAATCACCTGATAACGAATAGCCACATCACCATTGACCTGAAGTAACTCTTGGAGATGGGTTTTATAGTCTGTAATCATCTCAAATTCGCCTGCTTCAACCTTAGGAATCATGACTTGATAGATAAATTCCTTGACCTTGGCCACATCCTTATCCAAAAGAAGGGCACCAAGAAAGGCTTCAAAAGCATCACCAAGAATGGTGTCACGATTACGACCACCAGATTTTTCTTCCCCTTTACCCAACTTGATAAACTGGTCAAACTGGCAATCACGCGCAAAACCAGCTAAACTCTCCTCACGGACAATCATAGCACGGAGTTTTGATAGGTCACCTTCAGGCTTTTTAGGATATTTTTTATATAGATATTCTGAAATCAATAACTGTAGAACAGCGTCTCCTAAAAATTCCAAGCGTTCATTGTGTGAAATTTTTAAGAGGCGGTGCTCATTGGCATAACTCGTATGAGTAAAGGCAGTTTCCAGTAAATTTTTGTCTGCAAATTCGATTGCAAAATGATTCTTTAGTACAGTTTGTAATTCTTTCATACCAACCTCTTTCTAACTGATAATAGTCCTTTTTATTATATCAAAAAAAGCCCCCTGAGTCACTCTAAAACGGGACTGGAAAGCATTTGGGAATTCTTTAGACAGAGATTCTCAGTTTTAGCGGCAAATTTGGGTCAGGATAAAGAAAAAAGCCCTATTAAAGGCTTTTTAGGATGTTTACATCCACCCTGAGGGAATCGAACCCCCATCTCAAGAACCGGAATCTTACGTGATATCCATTACACTAAGGGTGGAAACTTGTTTTATTATAACAAAAATTTGCTCTAATAACAAGTTTTTTTCTGGTCAGATGGCCCGTCTTAGTGGGAAGCATCCCCATTCCAGATAGAGTTTTTCACGATAACATAATCAACGTGTTTAAGGTCAGCAACCTGACGTCCACCTGCGTATGAAATGGCACTTTGAAGGTCTTGTTCCATCTCCGTTAAAGTATCTTGCAGATGACCTTTGGCAGGAAGCAAGATGCGTTTGCCCTCCACATTTTTGTAAGCACCTTTTTGGTATTGGGAAGCTGAACCATAGTATTCTTTGAATTGTTCACCATCGACTTCAATCGTTTTCCCTGGACTTTCGATGTGTCCTGCAAAGAGGGAACCAATCATGACCATGTTAGCACCGAAGCGGATAGACTTGGCAATATCGCCGTGAGTACGAATTCCTCCATCAGCGATAATCGGTTTACGGGCAGCCTTGGCACACCAACGGAGAGCAGCCAACTGCCAACCACCTGTACCAAAACCTGTCTTGACCTTGGTGATACAAACCTTACCAGGACCAATTCCGACCTTAGTGGCATCCGCACCAGCATTTTCCAATTCACGCACAGCTTCTGGTGTTCCCACATTTCCTGCAATAACAAAAGTATCTGGTAATTCTTTCTTGATGTGTTGAATCATAGAAATCACGCTATCCGCATGACCATGGGCAATATCAATCGTGATGTACTCAGGAGCATCAGCCTTGAGCTGGCTAACAAAATCATACTCATAGTCCTTAACACCGACAGAGATAGAGGCAATAAGCCCTTGCTCATGCATTCGTTTAATAAAAGGAATGCGTCCTGCCTCATCAAAACGGTGCATAATGTAGAAGTAACCACCTTTAGCCAGTTGCTCTGCTACATTTTCATCCAAAATCGTCTGCATATTAGCTGGCACAACAGGTAGTTTAAAGGTGTGATTTCCTAAAGTGACACTTGTATCCGCTTCTGCACGGCTTTTAATCACACATTTATTTGGAATCAATTGAATATCTTCGTAATCAAAAATGGGAAATTCATTTAACATATCGATGTCTCGTTTCTTTTGTAATGACCTACCTATGCTCTCGCATCACTACGCCTTTTCCGACGTTTCCTTAATCAATTATAAAACAAAGTAAGGTTTTTGTCAAATTATTTTATAAATTAAAATATATCGTTCGGTTTTTATTGTGTAAATAACAAAAGAAAGGAGAGATTATTATCTCCCCAGTTCTTTAGTAATATTACTTTTAAATATTTCTTCGGAGTTTTCCAGCATTTCACAAAATTCACGATAAGATGAAGACTTCTGAGGAATTTGGATAGACCATTTCTTCAACAAAGCTCCATAACCTGCTAGCTTTCCTATCTCATTATCAACAACCTTGTCCTTGCTCGGAAAAACAAGACCAGCCTTCTCAGCTTTTAAAATATAAGAATAGGAAATCAACTGGAACAAGTCCTCACGGTTAATTCCTTTTTCAGTATCTTCAAGCTTTTTATATTTAGCGTCTAACATAATTTTTAAATCTCTATTATAGAAATCTGGATAAACTTTTCGTTCTCGACTAGAAAATACTGAAATTCCGTCCGTCTTATCTTTATTTCGTGGATGGATGAAACCTTTTGGCAACAAGGTGTAAACATACTCTTCCCAAAGCCAGGCAACATCAAAGAGAATACCATAGATTTTTTGATCTTGATACCCTAAACCGTGCTTTTCTTGGTTTAGGATCATCAGACAAAGTTCTTGTAACTTTCTGTACTCGTGAAAGTATGCATGACGTATAGGTTTAGATTGATTTCCCCGAATAATCTTAGCACGATCAGCTAGTTTATAAGAGGGCGTTACACGCACGATTTCAGATACGTTTTCACGACTAGTTGAGAGATTATCTAGTACCCCTTGACCAATGCTTTTCTGATTCTTAATGTATTCAATAGTGTGACGGACCAACTGCATGAGGGGATTATCATAGGTGAACTCTCTCGTTGTGTAGGCAATATTTCCCGTGAAAGGAAGATTTTTCTTGAGATTGCTTCTTACATCAATCACTCCCTTAACATGACTGTCGTTATGAGAAAATCGATGATATTCCTTATAAAGACCTTTTCGAATAGCAGCTTGTAGATACTTGGGGAAGAGATACATCAAAAGTTGATAAAGCCTCTCTTCACGAGACAAAGCAACATCTAAACTAGTGAGATTGATATGAAGAACCTTTTGTAAAAGATAATGCAAAAAATGGTCATTACTCTCATTAGAAAAGCGAGAGGAAATCGTTAATCTTTCCTGACCACACCCCAGAAAACCAATCACATTCCCAGTCTTGATTTTCTGGTTAACTGTTTCAAAAATCTTTTGGTCCTTATCCAAATCAGGAGTATGAGTCAAATCATTTGGAAAAATGAAAACACGTTCATATTGGGATAGACTTTCCAAGGTTCTGTCTAAAAGAAGATTGCTTAGTTTAGGATATTCTTCAACAAATTCTTCTTTAACAATCTTGTGCTGATTATCAGTGATCCGCATCATCGTTTTCATCGCCTTCATTGTCATCAGCTACTACCTGATCTTTTTGCTCATTCTTTGTCAGATCAAATGCCTTTTTTAAAGTTTCCAGAGTTTCAACCTCGTCATAAGAACCACGTAGATAATCTTCCAAAAGTGGTTTGAGGTAATCAGACCAGAGTAATTCATAGTCAAAATCTACATCCTTCAACTTTAGGAAATAACTTGGTCCAATATGATAATGACTGTTTAATTCCTGAACGTTTTCTATAGAAGTATTCAAGTTTCTTAGACGAGTTTTTGCTTCTTCTGCATGGATATTCAGCTCTTTATCCAACATTTCAACCTGACTCTCGGCAGTAACTTCAACAAAGCGGAAGCGACGGCGCATAGCAAAATCAAAGGTGTCCACTGAGCGGTCAATATCATTCATGGTTCCGATGATATAGACATTTTCAGGGATATAAAATTTCTCATCAGTCTCATGTAAATTAGCATACTGGGTAGATACACTTCCCTTTTCACCACGATAGCCAGGGTCAATAGAAAAAAAGAGTTCTCCAAAAATCTTAGAAATCTCACCACGGTTGATTTCATCAATGATAAAGACGAATTTTTTGTCTGTATCAATTGTTGGAAACACATAATCACATAAGCCATAACTTTCTTTCATGTGATCTAAAACGATTTTTTGATAAGTTTCGTACTTTAACTTAGTCTCCTCACCCTTGTACAAAAGATACACTTTTTCTTTGGTAGCAACAGGAGAATCAAACTTCACATTCCCTTGACTATTTAAACTGGCTGGAACCGAACTACGAGGGAAGAAGTATTGTCCTTGCTTTTCATTGATAGCATCCGTTAGCTTAGCCCACGTTTCTTCAAAATTATCTTGTCCTCCAGTTTTCTGAGCTTCTTTCGCTTTCTGACAGAACTTCTTAAAAATACCGTCTTGAGGCTTAAATCCAATAGATCCATCCACATTTGATACCGGTCTCAAACCCTCTACAAAATCCGTATAATCATAAGATGGGTGAAACTGTACAAAGCCGATTTGGTCTTCGTTGCCATCCGTTAATTCTTTAGCAATTTCTTTAGTAAGGTAAGTTTTTCCTGTGCCAGGAGCACCGCGGAGGATGAGGTTTTTGGATGATAGTAAAATATTTTTATACTCGTTGATATTTTCTAACATGTTTACATCTTTCTTCTCTTTTTTCACATAGAAACTAGTAAAATTGTCGTAAAACTCTTTTAAAATATCATTAGGTTCCGCGGTTGATTCCAATTCTAAATCTTTGACAAGGTATTTATAACCTAAATCTTCATCTTGATTATTACTGTACCATTTTACTATTTTAAATTCTGTGAGTTTAAATCTCTGAAAACCACATCTTATATTTATCCATGAGTTATCAATGTCACTCAATCGATAACCAAAATAAGGTGATTTAATATATCCATTACCACTCCTTGGACCAAAATGACCTGTGTTAAGCATTTCAACTTTGTATGGAATACCTTCGATGGTTAGAGCAGGATAAATATGTTCAGCTCCATCTAATTTTTGAGAACGTTTCATTTCTATATCTTTCGAATTATAGATATTTGATTGATTCACAAATTTAGACAAAAATTCTCTGAAGACTTTATAACACTCTGAGTTAGTTCCAGTTTTTACAAACTCATAAGATTTATTTATAAAAGGTAAAATCTCGTCTAATGAATTTTCGTCCTTAATAAAATACTCAGCATCAAGTGTCCAACCAAATGAATCAGGCTTCTTATCAAATATCAAAAAATCTGAATCACGAAGACTTTTGGAGAGAATGGCAATCTTTATTCCTTTATTCCGAAAATTAATCTCTATAAAGTTTTGTAACTTCCCTTTCATATTTTTAACCTGAAAAGAAATATAACTTTTTGTTTGATTTTCAATTGCATCTGGGAATTCTTTTTTTATTCTATCAATAAAAGTTGATTCAGATATCATAATGCTTTACCTCGCTTATTAAATGATTATTAAAGGTTCTAAATATTATTTGTTAGTTTAAATATTTTTAATAACTATCTTAACACACATTTCACATATAGAATATCACATCTATATAAAAAAGAAAAGAAATTATAAATAAAAAGTCCAGTGTCAGGAGCTTCAATGTCTCATAACACTAGACTTCTTTTAAATATTAATAATACTCGCCCTGACGATAGTCCCATGAGTTAAAGGTGTCTGACAGATGCATCATAATCTTATCAATATCAAGCCCTTTGCGGATTACAACTGGAGCTGGTGAAGTTGAGCGAGCTCCCCCTTGTTCTGGGATGAGTTTGCCGTCTTTATCCACCATAGACACCATCACACCTTGCTCGTAGCGTGTTTCAATCGTTTTGTCAGGCTGGATTGATGCCACATAGTCGTCTGCCTCGATAACAAGGTCAACTGCCCCTTCGATGCGTTCTCCAATTCCTTCTACCTTACCACGGTTTCCTTTTCCAGATGGATTTGCAGATGAGGCGTAGACCATCTTTCCTTCTTCCCAAAGTTTGGTAGCTAATTGTTCACCAGCTTTCCCAAATTTGATAACGAAACAGCTAGTACCACGCACGTCAGTCATGAGTTCTTCACGACCATCACCGTATGCTTTGAGTTTCTCAAAGGCTTCTGGTTTCCAAGGAAGGATACAACCAAGAAGAATATCTTCATCCCAATGTTTTTGGTAGAAGGCTTCAATTTCTGGGTTAAGTTGTGCTAAAGCACGAAGCTCATCCATGCTACCGCAGAGAACAACACCTGGTTTGTTACGGTTACGCTCTTTGGCTTCAAACTTGCGCTCAAGTCCTGCCTTGTCGCTAGTCATAATAATGTAGCCAACTTTTGTAGGGCAAACGATACATCCGCCCTCACCTTTTAAAATATCATAGCCTTCTTGTGAAAGTGTTCCCTTCCATTGAATGTGTTTTGTCATAGTTCTATTTCCTTTTCTATTTTTCTTCTAATCCTGCCAGTAGGCTGGTCGTTGTTTTTCATAGGCAGCAATCAAATCTTCATACTGCAAGGTAATACCAATATCATCCAAACCATTTAAGAGCTTGTGTTTCCACTCACTATCGATTTCGAAAGTGAATTCTCCAATTGGTGAGATGATTTTCTGTTGTTCCAAGTCCACAGTTACCTGGTCGGTTGGTTTTAGCTGGGCTAGTTTCTCTCTAACCTCTCTAGGCTGAACAATAGGTAACATGCTATTATTGAGTTCATTATTGTAATGAATGTCCCCAAAAGACCCTGCAATCACGACCTTAAAACCATAGTCCGCTAGAGCCCAAGCTGCATGTTCCCTCGAAGACCCTGCCCCAAAGTTATCCCCTGAGATAAGAATACTAGCTTTCCGATATTCAGGTCGGTTAAAGACAAAGTCTGGATCTTCAGTATAGAGATCATCCAGATAACGCCAAGCATACATGAGGTACTTACCAAAGCCTTTTTTATCAATTAACTTAAGAAACTGCTTGGGTAGGATTTGGTCGGTGTCGATGTTATCATTCATGAGAGGAACGGTCGTTCCCGTATAAACTGTAAATTTCTCCATATCCTCTCCTTACTGGGCTTCTGGCATTTGCCGAACATCTACGAAGCGCCCTGCAATAGCTGCTGCTGCTGCCATGGCTGGACTGCATAGATGGGTCTTAGCACCAAAGCCTTGTCTATCTTCAAAGTTACGATTGCTGGTTGAGGCGCAGTGGACACCATCAGGAACCTTGTCCGGATTCATCCCTAGGCACATGGAGCAACCTGGGTCTCTCCACTCAAAGCCAGCATCCAGAAAGACCTTATCCAAGCCCAACTTCTCAGCAGCTCGTTTCACAGGACGAGAGCCTGGAACCACGATAGCTGTTAGATTAGGAGCAATTTTCTTTCCTTTGACAAATCGCGCAGCCAGTTGCAAGTCGCTGAGACGAGCATTAGTACATGAACCTATAAAGATATAGCCCAGTTCAATATCTGCTGGCTTTTGACCAGGCTCCAAATCCATGTAATTGTAGGCGCGCTCATCATTCATATCCTTGATTTCTGGGAAGCTACTGTCAAAGTCAACCCCCATAGCAGGGTTGGTTCCCCAGGTCACCATAGGAGCCAAGTCTGAAACATCCATCTGGATAACCTTATCATAAACAGCATCCTCATCACTGACAATTGTTTTCCAATCCGCCACAGCCTCTTCAAAGTCCTCTGGAACACATTCTCGTCCCTTGAGATAATCATAGGTAGTTTGATCCGGATTCATGATTCCCATCTTGGATCCAAACTCGATGGACATATTGCAGATGGTCATTCGCTCTTCCATGCTCAGTGCATCAATCGCCTGTCCACGATATTCCACCACGTAGCCAACGCCGCAAGCAACACCGTACTTGGCAATCAAGGCTAAAATGTAATCCTTGGAATAAACTCCTTTTTGAGGAACACCTGTAAATTCCACCAGCATTTTCTTGGGTTTGACCTGCCAGAGGGTCTGTGTCGCAAAGACATGTTCGACCTCACTGGTCCCAATCCCAAAGGCGATAGCTCCGAAAGCCCCGTGGGTTGCTGTGTGGCTATCTCCACAGACGATGAATTTCCCTGGTTGGGTTCGTCCTGTTTCTGGACCAACCATGTGAACAATTCCTTGTTTTTCAGAACCATGGGCCGCATGTTCAATCCCAAACTCCTCAACATTTTCAGCCAGCTTATCAATTTGAGCCTTAGAAATCACATCTCGAATATCGTAGATATTGACCGTCGGGACATTGTGGTCAAAGGTTCCAAATGTCAAGTCTGGTCGTCTCAATCTGCGCCCTGCATCTCGCAAACCTTGAAAAGCCTGAGGGCTGGTCACTTCATGAATATAGTGCTGATCCACATACATGAGTTGGGGCTGCCCCTCTTCTCCTGTGATGACATGACGGTCCCATAATTTATCAAAAATCGATTTTCCTGCCATCTATTACCTCCAAATAACATATAAGGCTACTAGTGTAGTCACCATCCCAAGAAACCAAACTGTTTTAAAGTACCATTTTCGAGTCTTGTGGTGAAAAGTGATTCCTGCTAACCAGGCACCAAAACCACCACAAGTAAAGGCTAAAATGAGTAAGATTTTCTCTGGGATGCGCCAAGCTCTTCTCCTTGCCTTAGATTTGTCAATACCATAAATCAAGAAAACCATGACATTCCAAATTAAAAGGACTAGAGTAATTTTTTCGTCTAACTTCATAACCTTGCAATAATAGCTTCTGTCATTTCCCTGGTAGAAGCCTGTCCCCCTATATCTCTTGTTAAAACACCAGCCGCCAAACTTGCTTCAACAGCACGCTCAATACGCTCTGCATCCTCATAACGACCAAAACTATCTCTCAACATCATGGCCACTGATAAAATCATGGAGATAGGATTTGCAATGCCTTGACCAGCAATATCAGGAGCTGAACCGTGAATAGGTTCATAGAGACTTGGACCCTTTTCAGAGTGACTGGCTGATGGCATAACCCCAAGTGTGCCAGATAGAACACTTGATTCATCCGAGAGAATATCTCCGAAAAGATTCTCCGTCACGATGACATCAAACTTAGCAGGATTGGTAATCATAAGCATGGCAGCTGAGTCCACTAACTGGTGTTCCAAGGTCACATCTGGAAAATCATGCGCAACTTCCTCAGCCACTTTTCTCCAGAGTTTTGATGTTGCCAAAACATTTTGTTTATCGATGCTGGTAACGATTTTTCTGCGATTTCTTGCAATTTCAAAGGCTTTGCGAACAATCCGCTCCACTTCCTCATAGCTATAGTCGTTGATATCACGCGCTTTTCTTTCTTCAAGGATATGATCCCCAAAGTAAATCCCGCCTGTCAACTCCCGCACAACGACAAAGTCCACCCCAGCAATTCGTTCTGATTTTAGTGGTGACAAATGCTTGAGACTGTCAAAGATTTTTGCAGGGCGAATATTAGCGTAAAGATTGAGTTCCTTACGGAGAGCTAGCAAGCCTTGTTCAGGCCGAACCGTTTCACTATCATACTGGGGACTACCGATAGCCGCTAGGAGAATGGCATCTGCTTCACGACATACCTTGAGGGTTTCATCAGGTAAGGGATGCCCTGCAGCATCAATACCTGCACCTCCAAAAGGTCGTTTGTCTATTTCATAGACAAAGCCTGTTTTTTTAGCTAGAGCCTCCAGGACCTCTAAACCAGCCTCCATGATTTCTGGGCCAATTCCGTCCCCTGCTAAAGCTACTATTTTCTTTGTCATAGCCTTCTCCTTTACACACTAGGCATATCGCGATAGGAAACGCTAGGTCCCATCTCACCAGCATTCTCTTTTTGAACAAAGGTATTAGCGTTTATATAGGCAATAGCTGAAGCCTTCAACACATCGAAATCAAGGCCTGCTGCGTTAAAGATGGTTTCTGTATCTCTGTTTTCAACAGTGACCAAGACCCGAGCCTGGGCATCAATTCCATCTGTCACAGCATCAATGGTATAGGACACCAAGCGGACGGATTGGTTAAAGAATTTGTCGATAGCGTTAAAAATCGCTTCAACGGAACCTTGCCCTGTTGCATTAAATTCGACCTTCTCACCATCCATATTAGCCAGACTAACGAGTGCTTCAATGTCATTATCTGCATGGGTTTGCAGTTGTAAATCATCAAAGTGGAAGCCTTCTGGATTTTCAACCATAGTTCCAGCTACCAGCGCACGAATATCTGCATCCGTGATTTCTTGCTTCTTGTCTGCTAGCGCCTTGAACTTAGCAAAGAGTGGTTTGATATCCTCTTCTGTAAAATCTAGGGCCAATTCTCTCAGTTTCTCGACAAAGGCATGGCGACCAGACAATTTTCCAAGTGGGAGGCTATTACTCTTAACACCGACTAATTCAGGGGTGATGATTTCATAGGTAAGAGGATTTTTAAGGACTCCGTCTTGGTGAATACCAGATTCGTGAGAAAAGGCATTACCACCAACGACGGCCTTGTTTTTAGGAACTGGGATACCTGAGAAGCGAGAAACCATTTCTGACGTATTGATGGTCTCATTTAGGACAATACTGGTTTCTGCTTGGTAGTAATCTTGGCGAATATTGAGGGCTACTGCTATTTCTTCCAAAGCAGCATTTCCAGCTCTCTCACCAATACCATTGATGGTTCCTTCAACACGTCCTGCCCCATTCTTGACGGCAGCAAGGCTATTTGCCACTGCCATTCCAAGGTCATCGTGGCAGTGAGGCGAATAGATAATCTGACGATCCGTCTTGACATTCTCAATCAAGTATTTGAAGATAGCACCGTACTCCTCTGGCGTGGTAAATCCAACCGTATCAGGGATATTGATATAAGACGCCCCTGCATCAACCGCTGTTTGAACAACTTGTAAGAGGAAATCCAACTCTGTTCTAGTCGCATCCTCAGGAGAGAATTCGACCACTTCAAACTTAGAACGGGCATAAGAAACATGCTCCTTAATAGCTTCCAAAATCTCTTCCTTGCTCTTATTGAGCTTATACTTACGATGAATGGGACTGGTAGCGATAAAGACGTGAACTTGTGGATACTTGGCGTCCTTTAGGGCCTCGTAACAAGCATCAATATCAGACTTGACAGAGCGGGCCAGACCAGTTACCGCCGTTTTCTTCAAGGCCTTAGCAATCTCCTGCACTGCTGTGAATGAATCAGGACTCGCCGCCGGAAAACCAGCTTCAATGGCTGAAATACCCCATTTCTCAAGCTGCCTTGCTATGGCAATTTTTTCTTTGATTGAAAAGTTAACACCGGGTGTCTGCTCTCCATCCCGAAGGCTGGTATCTAGAAATTCAACTGTTCGCATAAGATTTCCCCTTTTCCAAATGTGATTTTAAAAAAAACATCTCGCTCAGAAACCCAAGCGAGATGTTGATTTACTCCCGCTTGGTAAGCCAAACAGGACTAATGCTTTTTGCACTAGCCCGAGTACCTCAACAACAAAGCGAATTGATTAAACTTAGCTGTTTTCATGTTTGACTTTCTCCTTCGTTTGATATCTTGTTAAGTATTTTAGCATAGGCAAAAGCACTTGTCAAGAAAAAATCAAATATTTTCTGAAAATTTCTTCAGTAGAGAATATTTAGCTAATTGAAAGTTCTTGAAAATCCTTGAAATGTTTCATTTTTTAGAGGTTAAGTTCCAACTTTTTTCTATCAATTCCAGTACCATTTCATCTGACAACGTATCATCAAGCGCCACACTAATCCAGTAGCGTTTGTTCATATGAAAAGCTGGATAAATGCCCTTTTGTGAAAGCAGGTCCACTACTTGATCATGTTTGAGATTGACTGCTTCCACTTGTCCTTCTCTGCCCTTTTCCAGCTTATCCCAAGAGATTTTCATCAAGACGGCATACCACTTTTGATTTCCTTCATGTCTTAATACTGCCGTATCAGGCGATTTCTCCCACAGATACTCCAACTGGTTTCCATACTTTTCCTGAACCTGAACCATGATACGCTTAGTCTGAGGAAAGATAAAATCTTGCACATCAAAACAAGCCTTCCGAATCTGGTAAAGAATCTCCAAACAAGCCTCACGGACACTTCCTACAAAACTCCCACGCATACTTTCCATATGAACTTGAGGATAGAGGTCACCGGTTTCCTGGTCAAAGACCTGAAAGTTCACATTATCAGCAGTAATGGACACAGTCATGACAAAGTCACCCTGCAAAATCTGGCAACTATAGGTCCAGACTCCACTATTTTCTACAAAACCATAAGCATGAGCCTTTTCTTTATTAAATTGATAGGATTTAAAAATTTCAAACATAAGTGAAAACTGCTATCAAAAGCTAGCAGTTCCTTTCTATTTTTTAAAAGACAACCTTGGTTCCATGCAATTGTGTTATCCCCAGCTGGTCAATAAAGGTTTGACGGTTGTCAAGGTCAATCCCTCCACCTGGTAGAATTTCAATTTTACCTTTAGCATGTTCCAAAATTTTGTGATAATGAGCAAAACGTTTGTCTAGAGAGTCGCCAGATACACCAGCACGAGTTAGGATACGAGTGACTCCAGCTTGACTAAGCCAGTCAATAGCTTCTAACTGGTCTTCTTCGCTCAATTCATCAAAGGCCATATGAAAGACAATTTCCATTCCTTTTGAAGCCTCAATTAGCTTCTCCAGATTAGGCTTATCCAACTTTTTATCAGCAGTTAAGGTACCAAATACAACCCCTTGACTTCCAGCCTGAGCAGTCAAGCGAATGTCTTCTAGCATAATAGCAATTTCCATATCATTATAGACAAAGTCGCCACCACGTGGACGAATCATGGTCATGATGGTTGTATTGTAGTTAGCTGCCAGTTCAACTGCTGCCTTAGTCACTCCATAGCTGGGTGTTGTCCCACCAACTGCAAGATTATCACAGAGTTCGATTCGACGAGCTCCAGCCTCCATCGCTTTTTCAAGCAAGGTCACATTTTCAGCACAAAATTCGTAAATCATTTGATTCTCCTTGAAGATTACTTTGAATTTATTATATCATATTGTTGTGAATATGTTTTTATTTTTATCAAGGCAAATAACTACTATTTTAACTATTCTTTGTCTGGAATAACCTTAAAGAGATAATAGGTGATAAAGATGGTCAAGGCTCCCAGACCGATTTTGACAGGTAAAAGAGGTGCAAAATAAATGGAAATTCCCATCAAGATGTAGATAGAGACAATAATCTCTTTTTTACGTTCACGCGCAATAGACTTAGTCTCGCGAAAATCAGCAACATATGCTTGATAGAGCTTGGTATGATACAACCAATCTTCGAAGCGCTTGGAACTTCTGGAGAAACAAGCAATAGACAACAAAAGAAAAGGCGTTGTAGGCAACAAGGGTAAAACAACCCCAACAATTGCCAAGGCCAGTGATAAAAAACCAATTATCAGATAGATAAGACGCATAACTACTCCTAATTAAAATAATCTTCTTCTAGTTTCGCATACAATGATGAATTTTGTCAAGTTCTAACCAAAAAGAGCCTGAAATTCACTTTCAGGACTCTCTTCTTATTTAATCTTTTCTTCTTCGTAGTCACCCTTGCTACAAACAACCTGCTTGCCACCACCACGGACTTTTTTCTCCATGAGGAAGTTTCCACATTTTGGACAGTCACGACCAACAGGCTTGTCCCAAGAGGTAAATTCACATTCTGGATAGCGATTGCAACCATAGAAAAGGCGATTGCGTTTGGTTTTACGCTCAATGATTTGTCCCTGATGACAACTTGGACACTCAACACCAATCTCTTTCACAATTGCTTGGGTATGGCGGCAATCTGGGAAATTGCTACAAGCGTAGAACTTACTAAATCGACCAAGTTTAATGACCATTGGACTGCCACACACTTCACAGTCAAATCCAGCTGGTTCATCCTTAATCTGGATTTTTTCCATTTCTTCTTCAGCCTTGGCCACTTCTTTAGAGAATGGTTTGTAAAAGGCATCAATAACACGTTGCCACTGCTCTTTTCCGACTTCGACATCATCCAGCTTGCCTTCCATTTCAGCTGTGAAGGTCACGTTTACGATATCTGGGAAATATTCAACGATGAGCTTGTTAACAATTTCTCCCAACTCTGTCGGTTCAAAGCGTTTGGCTGCAAGGCGAACATAATAACGTTTCTGAATAGTTTCAATGGTCGGTGCGTAGGTTGACGGACGTCCAACACCATTTTCCTCCAAGGTCTTAATCAATGTCGCTTCAGAATAACGAGCAGGCGGTTGAGTGAAATGTTGCTCTGGTTTGCTATTCACCTGCTTAACCACATCTCCAACAGCCATATCTGGTAACATTTTATTCTTGTCAGAATCATTATAAATGGCAAGATAACCATCAAACTTAACCTGACTACCATTAGCAGCAAATTGAACACCATTTTGCGACAATTTAACAGCCATGGTATCAAAGACAGCAGCTGTCATCTGACTCGCTACAAAACGATTCCAAATAAGAGTATAAAGCTTGAGCTGATCCTTATCCAGATACTTAGCAATACTTTCCGGTGTGTTAAAGACACTTGACGGACGAATAGCCTCATGGGCATCCTGAGCACCTGATGCATTTTTGACCTTGCTACCATGCTTAGAATACTTGCTACCAAAACGGTCTGTAATGAAACTTGCTGCTTCGTTCTGTGCCACTGGACTGATACGAGTCGAATCAGTACGCATATAGGTAATCAAACCTTGCACACCAGAACCGATATTGATCCCTTCATAGAGCTGTTGGGCAACCATCATGGTTTTTCGAGTACGGAAGTTAATTTTATTGGCAGCATCCATCTGCATAGATGAAGTGGTATAGGGTAATGGAGCATTGCGCTTGCGCTCTTTCTTATCTACCTGATCCACTGAAAAATCTTTGCTAGTCAGACGAGACAAGACTTCCTTGACCTCATCATTGCTAGTCAGTTTCAACTTTTTGCCGTCTACTCCATAGAAGGAAGCCTGAAATTGCTTGGTTCCCTTTTTAAAGACAGCATCAATTGTCCAGTATTCTTCTGGCTGGAAGGCATTGATTTCATTCTCACGATCAATGATGAGTTTAAGCGCAATAGACTGAACGCGACCTGCTGACAAGCCCTTCTTGACCTTCTTCCACAAAATAGGCGAAATCGAATAGCCTACCAAGCGGTCTAGGACACGACGAGCCTGTTGGGCATCGACCAAGTCCATATCAATCTTACGAGGTTCTTTAAAAGCATTTTTGACAGCATCTTTGGTGATTTCATTGAAGACCACACGGTTAGCATCATTTTCATCCAAGTTGAGAATATGGGCCAAATGCCAAGAAATCGCTTCTCCTTCACGGTCCGGGTCACTCGCCAGAAAAACTTTATTAGCTTTTTTAGCTTCTTTTTTCAAGTCATTGATAAGAGGGCCTTTTCCTCGGATATTGATATATTGCGGTTCATAATTATTTTCAATATCGACGGACATACTGGATTTCTTCAAATCACGGATATGCCCGACACTGGCTAAAACCTTGTAGTTTCTGCCTAGATATTTTTCAATCGTCTTGGCCTTAGCAGGCGACTCCACGATGACTAGATTTTTTTTAACTGTTGATTTTTTCTTTTTTGTTGCCGTAGCCACAGTATCACACCTTTTCAAAGTAATAAACTTTATAAAGTGTAAACCATTTTTTGAACCCTGTCAAGACTTAGCTACTATAATAGAAGAAAAGTTTTATACTTAAGACCTCAGTCTTCCTTTGATATACATAGAAGACTCACGAGAAAAACCAGCTATTCTCAAGAAATTATTGTTCCTCAGACTCTGTATCAAATTTATTGGCTTTTTCCTTTTCTTTTGCTTCCTTATCCTTGATATACTGGAAGAAATATTCTACCAGTTCTTCCTTACTAAGTTGTTCTGAATCAGACAATTGGGAAACTTGAACAGAAACATCACTTAAACCATAGTCACCTCTCTTACTTGAAATCATATCGAGTTCTTCTTCTGTCAAATAATTTCCTGAAATGGTTAGCTTTAGGGTATGAGTCTTTTTAGAATAGATTTTTTTCAAAATATTATGCCCCTGAAATTGCTCTGATATAAATTTCTTAAGGGACTCTTTTTTCAACGTTTCTCTCACTAAAGTCGTTGCAGAGATAAAACTCGGAATCATCAGCAAAACAGCAACTAGAAGCAAAATCCTGCGCATTTTAGAGTCTTCTTCATTATCTTTAAAATAATGTTTCTTAACCATCATCAACCTAACACCTATATAAGTCGCAATGACAATAAAGCTACAATTGATGAGGAATAGGTAAGAGGAGCCTATGATAAATTTTAGATTAGCAGAAGCAATAGCATAACCTACTGTACAAAGAGGAGGCATCAAGGCGGTTGCAATAGCAACACCAGGAACAATATTATTGGTCTCTTTTTTCCTAGCACCAATAATACCTGCTATCCCTCCTACAAAAGCAATGAGAACATCCCAAATAGTCGGAGAGGTTCTAGCAACAATCTCCGAACTAGCATACGAAATGGGAGAAAGATAAAAATAAAGTGTTGAAGCTATTAGACTGGCAAGAATTTGAATAGCTAATATTTTAAAAGATTTTCTTAACAATTTAAAATCAAATATAGCTAGAGAGAGCCCCACTCCCAGAATAGGTGTCATCAAAGGAGAGATTAACATGGCTCCAATAATCACGGGAGTCGAATCCATATTTAATCCGATAGAGGCGATAAGCATGGCACATAGTAAAATCGCTAAATCACTTCTGGAAAGTTCTAATTCTTCATATATTTTATTTCTAAATTCTATCAACGAATACAGTTTATTATTTGTCACAAATATCTTCCTTTCCCAGCTAACTAGTCGCTAATACTCTTCGAAAATCTCTTCAAGCCACGTCAGCTTCACCTTGCCGTAGATATATGTAACTGACTTCGTCAGTCTT